>NZ_LKBG01000238.1 GCF_001402945.1 Acidiplasma aeolicum | reverse complement strand
TGTGTATCTAACATATAAATATTTAGTTCTAAAAATGTTTCAAAAAATATTATTTATTGAATATTTGTATTTAAATTCCAAAAATTCATAATAAACTCAGTGGCTTTCTTTCTGGTATATTGATTTGTAATATTAAAAATTGCAATTTTCTTTGATGGATACTCCCTTTTGATTGGATTCGTCATTTCAATTGTATCCTTTAAATTTGCATTTTCATAGATATCAACCATATATTCAAAATCTTTCTGAATCGAAATATTGAAAATATGCTGGTGATAAGATGACTTCAATACTTTTTTCATTTCATGCACAAGATTGCTCTCATCAAGAATTTTTTTAAATGAATATGTAGCCTCGACAACAGCATTATTTTTATCAGATAATGAGTATGAATCATAATCTGACCATGAATCACCTGGCTGGTTAAGCTTTCCGCAGGCACCACAGACATATGAATATCCAATAATGCCCATATCAATTTTGTCTATACTATTCTCAACCGGAGTATTTGTTTCCTTATTATACGGAATTGCATAGAATTTATCATAGCCACAGTATTTGCATTTGACACCAAACCTTTTTCCGGAATAGAGTAAATATCCTGAATTAACCAGCCTTTCTATAATCGCGTGAATATCCTCATTCATGTATGTGTCCTCGGTGACACAGAAAAACATTATCAATAAATTTTGCACTTAGATCCCCGTATTTCAGGTCATACAGGAATGCGTCATCAATATTCATGGCGTTTAATCGTATAAAAATATTTAAAATTAATTTAAGAAATCTTTTATAAAATGCAATGCAATAAAAAATGAAAAGGATATTAAGGTCAATGACATAATGCAATGTGTTTGAATATATACCAACAGTGTTAAGATCGCAGGAGATTATTGACAAATCATTCAAAAAGGCATCGAATATAGTTGAGCCCTACTTTCCGAAAAAGGAGGATAAGGTTCGAAAGGAGGTAATTGACAGAATATCAACAATAGAGAGCATATCAACAGGCCATTTTGATAAATTAATAAAAAAATTTCCAACGATTGAGGCTGTTCATCCGTTTTATTACAGCCTGATAGACCTCATGTTTGATGTTAATAAATATAAGTTAAGCCTTGGCAAGGTGCAGTGGACATCAGAAAAAATCAAGGATTTAAGCACATTTTATATAAAAAAATTAAAATATGCAAGGACAATTGATGATATAAATTCCATAATGAAGAGCTATTACGGGAGGTACTCATCACTTGTTAATAATATAGGAAATGACCTTTTATTTTTGGGTGAATGCCGCAATTACTTAAAAAGGCTGCCCGGCATTATCATGAACATACCAACATTCATTCTTGCAGGAATGCCAAATACAGGAAAGAGTTCCTTATTGCATGAGATAACAGGCAGCAATCCAGAAATAGCAGAGTATCCATTTACAACAAGGGATATCCTGATAGCCTACAGGCATTTTAATAACAGGAGGGCGCAGTTCATAGACACCCCTGGAATACTTGACCGCACCATGGACAAAAGGAATGATATTGAAAAGAAATCCATTATAGCACTCTCAAAGATAGATGGAATTATATTATTCCTCATGGACTATTCAGGAACAACAAAATATACTGTGGATGAACAGGAAGAATTGTACAGCGAAATAAAAAATTCATTTAGCAATAAAATATACAGGATACAGACAAAAATAGATATAAGTCAGAGGGTTGAGGATATAGCTGTAAGCACTAAAATACCCGATGGGATCAAACCATTAATGGAAATTATAGAATCAGAGGTGAATGGCTATTATGGATCAGGAAATTAGAAGGCAGGCAATTAAAAATGCGTATCTTCATGATGGCAGGGCTGATGTTTCATCCGTTGTGAGCAAGCTAATATCAGAGAATCCTGAGATTAAAAAGAACATAAAGAATTTAATACCTGATGTTAAAAAAATGGTTGATGAGATTAATTCACTGGGAAGGGAAAAAATCGATGAGATTGTTGCAAATGAATACCCTGAATTCCTGATTAAGGAAAAAAGGGAGGAAAAACACGAACTGCCCGAATTGAGGAATGTCCACGGAAGGGTTGTAATGCGTATGGCCCCATCGCCATCAGGTCCCCTGCATATTGGGCATTCAAGGATGGCAATACTCAATGATGAGTATGTAAAACGGTACGGTGGTGAATTAATATTAAGAATAGAGGATACGAATCCGGACAACATTGACCCAGATGCATACCAGTTAATACCGGAGGATTTGAAGTGGCTTGGCGTGAATGTTACAAAAAGTGTGATACAATCATCAAGGATGGAGATATATTACAGGTATGCTAGGGATATGATAAAATCCGGGCATCTGTATGTCATAGAAAGGGATCAAAAATATTTCCATGACATGAAGATGAAATCACTGGCTGTTCCAGAAAGAAATGCATCACCAGAGGAAAATGAGGAGAAATTTGACAGGCTTTTAAATAACTATTATGATGAGGGCCAGGCCGCTGTTGTGATGAAGACCGATCTGAACCATCCAAATGAATCCATAAGGGACTGGATTGCATTCAGAATAAACAAAACACCGCATCCATTAACCGGTGATAGATACGTTTTATACCCGACCATGAATTTTTCAGTATCAATCGACGACCACCTCCTTGGGTTAACACATGTAATAAGGGGAATAGACCATCTGGTAAATACTGAAAAGCAGAGGTATGTATTCAGGGCAAATAACTGGAAGGAGCCAGAATACTACCATTACGGGTTTATCAAAATACCAGATTCCGTATTAAAGACAAGCACAATAAAGGAGGGAATAAGGACAGGAAGGTACACAGGCTGGGATGATGTACGCCTTGGAACATTAATGGCTTTAAGAAAGAGGGGATACAGCCCGGAGACATTCAGAAGGTACTGGATAATGTCCGGCATGAGGGAGAGCAATGCCGTTTTCTCATGGGATATCTTTGATTCCATAGACCGCGAGATCATAGATTATAAATCAATGAGGTTCTTCTTTGTGAATAATCCTGTTAAAATCAATCTTGAAAATAATATTGATCTTAAAAGCCATGTTCCATATCACCCTGAGAGGCCCGATCTTGGCTTCAGGGAGTATGATTTTCATGTTAATTCTGATATTTACATCGATGAAAATGATTTAAACAGCATTGATGAGGGAGAGTACATAAGATTAAAGGACCTGTGCATGGCCAGAAAGGCCGGCGGTAAAATTTCATATGTCCCGGACGATGGCCGCAGGAAATTAAGGGTAATACACTGGTGCCCGGTAAATTCCATTGATTTTAAGGTTTACAGGCCGGATGGCACTGTTGATTCTGGAAAGCTTGAACCGCTTGCAGAATCATTGAACGGCGTTGCACAGATGGAACGCTACGGTTACATAAATAAATCAGGATGCACCGGCTATTATCTTCACAGATAATTTATTTTTAAACTTTGAAAAACAATAAGTGCCATGATGAAATATACATATATGAGAACCGATGATCAGACCGGCGTTGTATGCGGCGGTGATCCCGAAAATTATTTAAAAGCCTATTTTAAGGGTCTTTATTTTGACCTTGATGACGGCGAGGAGATACAGATAAAGGCATTGAGAGAAAAATTCCCCATGGGCGAGGCGGCAATAAAAACCCTGGCAGAAAATGCAGGGCTTAAAATGTATAAATATAAGGATAATGGTGATATAATATACATTTACCTTAAAAAATAATCATAATTTATACCGGTAATTATTATAAAGCCCTGATATATCAAACAAAAATTTATGGATATCACCGCCCTGCACAATGCCAAGGCACCTCCTTGAGTTATATTTTATATTAAAAATCTTTATTTTATTATATTTCATCTGGGTTGCCACCGGCTCATCGCCAAATGATATATCCTCCATAAAAATTTTTGTTTCCTTATATATCCTTGCTTTTATTAAAAAATTTATATTCTTTGGAACAAGGAAATCAATAAAACGATTGTCATCATCATAATTTAAAACAAAATTTAATTTGTCCTCAATGTGAAGTGCCGCCGCAAGTATGTATTTTATTGAAAATGTATTGAATATATTTACATCTATATAATTATTCCCTGATGAGTATAAAAAATTTGATAATTTTTTGTCGGCAATGAATATGTATGCCATATTATGCCTGATCTCTATTCTATGCATGCTTATTCCGTTTAATCCACGTGATGTTACAAGCGCGCTGGATATATAATCAACGCTGTTGTGATCATCGTGTATTACCGGTATTTTTTTTACACCATTATAATTATGCCTGAAATGGATTCTTGCCATTTCGGGTTTTTTATTAATATTTTTTATTGATTTTATTTTATTGACATAGTATTTAACATCATGGTCGAATATATTATATACAATATTCCATTGATTTGAATTCAAGTATATCAGGTGGTTATCATGGGATTCCTAAAATATTTTTTTGATGCCCACCATAAATGATAAATTTAATTCAAAAAATTAAATCAATATTTAAGAAAATTCCTCCTGGAGCTCCATTATTACCTGATTTATGACGTCCTCCATGGTTAATCCGTTATATTCCCTTAAACCACCCATATCGGTCCTGAGCCTGGCGGTGTATCCATCCTCATTCTTTTCAAATTCGATGTTGCACAAAAGTTCCTCCATAACAATCAAATCTAAAATTATAAGTAATATTTAAAAATTGTTAAATTTATTATAATAACCAAGAATAATATCAGAAACATTATTTCCGGTCCTGCCGGTCATAATAATATTCCCTGGTTTAAGTGCGTTGTAGCTGTCATTGTTTTTAAGGTAATCATCAATGTTTTCTATTTTTGTAAAATTATCTACAATTCCACCCGCAGCAGGGCTCAGGCCATCAATGCCATCCGTGCCAATGCTCAAAAACAGGAACTGCTCATCGTTATTGTATAACTTAAGCATTTTCATGCATAATTCCTCGTTTCTTCCCCCGATGCCGTTACCCTTTACATTCACCGTGGTCTCTCCACCGCATACAAACCAGAAGCCTGATCTTTTTACTGAATAAATGTTTCTTAATATATTTATTAAATAATTAGAAACGTCATTGACATCGCCGTTTATGTTGCTTCCCAGTGAGACAGAATTTGAGTCCAGATTTTTATATAAATAATCAACAAAATCCTTATTTTTTAATATAATAATGTTCTCAATCCTTTCATAATATTTCATATCAAGGCTATTCTTCCTGTAATTTTTATTAATAAAATCCCTCAGCCCTGGATTTTTAACGTATTTTTCAGAAATTTTTTGCACATCATCTGAATAATCCTCCCTGACAAGCGGGCCTGATGCAATAATGCCCAGGTCATCGTAAAAAACATCAGATATAATATAGGATTTAACATGTGCCGGATACAGATATGAGGCAAGCTTGCCGCCCTTTACAGATGAAAGTCCGAGCCTGATTATGTTCAGGTCATATATATTACCACCGGAGTTCATGATCTCTTTTGATATCTCCATTATATCATCAACGCTGACATTATCCTCGGGTATTTCAAATAACGATGAACCGCCGCCAGAGATTAAAACTATGACCAGGTCATCCTCATTTAAATTTTTTAATGGCCTTAAGAGTTCAATTGATGAATTTACAGAGGTATTGCTAACATATGGGTGTGTGCCCCTGTAAATTCTGAGCTCGGTGAAATTATGGCCAATGACCTCATCCTCGGGTACTATTATTCCGGCGTATCTTAGTTTGTTAATAATTTTTGGCCTTATCCCGGAATACATCCTGAACGATGCCTTGCCGAATCCTATTAAATATACATTTTTATACATGTTTATGTTAACATTAAAAACATTATTTATTGCATTCTCTGGTGTTAATGTCTGAAGCATATCATCAATAAGTTTTACAGCAAATTTCCTTCTATCATTGAATGATATATCGTTAATATTATTTACTGCCATAAATTTGTAATAATATAATGTGTTTTAAACTTTCCATAGGTTTTATTTTATGCCATTTTTCTTAATAATGTAAAATTATAATACAAATAAAATAATGCAAATAATTCAGGATTTATATTCACTGATAAATGATAAAATTCAAATACGAATCATATATTAAGTATTACGTGACAGAAGAAAAAAATATTTCTCACGTTAAGGAAGGTTATAGGCATTTAAAATTTAATCAGCTGACCCTGAGGCATGCTGTTTCCCAGGCAATTGGCCTGAACGCGCCCGGTGGCACAATTGTCCTTTATGTTGCGGGAACCGCCGCATTGCTGACCTTTACATTTTCTGGATACCCGGATGGTTCATTCTCAATTCCATTGATTTTATTCATGGCACTGATTGTTTACTCAATGATGAGCTATTCATCATATGAATTTTCAAAATATCTATCAAGCTCGGGCGGTTACTACACATTTGTTGCAAATGGCCTTGGGAGGTCATTTGGATTGACAACGGCACTGTCATATATAAGCTACCAGATACTGAGCTTTACAGGATTTGGAATCCTTGGCTTTGTGGGCTTTGCCTACGCAATTCTGCCCAGCCTTGGCATAACAATACCATACATCAATGTTTTGTGGATTCCGGTAAGTGTTATTTTTATTTTGTTTGTCAGCGTTTTAATATACAAGGGGATTAAGCCATCATTAAGGTATGTTTCATATGCAATATTTATAGAGGTTTTATTCTTCATCGGAACATCAATATATTTAATACTATCACATGCATCCTCGGTAACATTCACACCATTCACGGCAATACCCGTGGGCGGCAATTTTATCATACTTGCGGCGATGATGGTTTATGCCATCGGAACCTTTGTGGGCGTTGGCGGTTCAATACCAATTGCAGAGGAGACCAAAAACCCTAAGAGGAATGTGCCGTTATCAATTATATTAAGCATACTTGTGCTGGGTGTAACAATCATACTTGCATCGTACTCAGAGGTAATATCATGGGGATTCTCAAATATGGTTAATTTTGGAACAGGATCGGGCATAGGGGCATACCCTGTTCTATCAATTTATAAAAATGATTTTGGCGCATTCAGCTCAATACCGTTTATTATATTATTAATAATTGTAATAAATTCATTTTTCACAGCAACAGTATCGCTCGGAACAAATGCAACTAGGGTTTTATTCTCATTATCAAGGGAGCATGTCATACCTGAAAGGCTGTCAAGGACAAACACCAGGGGCGTTCCGGTATATGCCGTGATATTCATTACTGTGCTGGCGCTTGCAATTGTTTTATCCACGGGCCTTGCCTTTGAATACATTTATCCTGGAAGGCCAATAGACGCGCTTCTATATGCATCTGTATTCCTGTTAATACTTGAGTCTCCAATTACATACATAGTTCATATTTTAACAAACACATCATTATATTTCTTCCTGAAGAAGAATAATCAGAAAACACACATTGTAAGGCACATAATAATACCCGGAATATCAAGCATAACATTAATAGCTGCAATAGCCGCCGCAGTTTACTTTGATTTAAGCGCACCATACATATACGGTGTTTACGGTTCATTATTATGGGTTATTGCCATATTTGCAATTGTAATAATAATGTACACAAAATACAGGAAAAATCTTGACAACCTTGGAGATTTTTCATTATAAATTCATAAATTTATTTATCTGGTTTAAAGACCTTTCCCTTATTTTATTTATATCCTCCATTATATTAATTTTTCCCGATGATATGTACCTTACGAGTATATTCCTCATGGTACCCCCGCATGAGCACGGCATCTCATTGATTTGATTGTCTACAACCCTTGTGCTACCGCAGGCATCGCACCTTAAAACGTTTTTTATGCCGGAGAATTTCCCGCGCTTTGTTATATTATTTCCTTCGATGTTAACTATGTCCATGCCAAAATCAACGGTTTTGGCCGATGCAATTGATGTTCCTATGCCGAATGCGGATACACCGGCATTTTTTAATGGAATAACATCATCAAGGGATATTCCTCCTGATACCATGATTTTTACATTTTTATGGTTCCTTAAATCGAGCTCCCACCTTATTTCCCTTATGATATTTATAAAATTGCCGCGCCTTGACGATGGCGTATCAAGCCTTATATAATCTATATCGGGAAATTCATCCGCAGCCTTTATGGCGGCGAATTTTTCATCCATGAATGTGTCTATTAAAAAAACCCTGAACCTAGAGTTATCATGCTGGGTTTTCCATGCAAGGTCATCGCCAAGTATTAATGACAGTGCGTGTGGCATTGTTCCGGATGGTGTGATCCCCAATATTTTTCCGCTTATAACTCCAGATACGCCAGAGGCGCCACCGATGTATGCAGATCTGTCAATCATTGGCGCTATTGCCGGATGCATCCTGCGTATTCCGAATGATATAAATGGCGTATCACCAAGCATCTTTTTAATTAATGATGAGTATGATGATATGCCCGATGCCTGGCATATAAATCCAAGTATGGGGGTTTCGTATTCTGCAAAATCAAGGTAATGCCCGGTTATCCTTATAAATGGAACGGGAACACCCGCATCGTCCCTGTTCCTTATCACTGTTCCCTCCGGTATTGCGTATAAATCTATGTTCTTATTTTCCAGCAATGATATAACATCATTGAGGCCCGTGAAGTTTATATAATCATACTCTGCCGATGGGGCTGTAACCTCCATGGTGACCACAGGGTTTTTATCCAGTTTTTTTAAATATTCCTTTGTGTAATCAAAGTACACATCGGTGACATCGCCATTCAGTATTTCATCCTCACCGGCCATAACGAATTTACTCATTTTTAATAACCCCTTTAAATTCCTCTGAATCTATTGAGTTATACCCATAGTTTATTTTAATTTTTTTAAGGGCATCCTCATGGTTATTTTCATCTATTGATGCACAGAGATCTGATACAACTGTTACATCATAATTTCTGTAGAATGCGCCTGAGGCGGTGTGCATAACGCATATATCAGTGCTGATTCCAAATAAATAAAGCTTTTTTGCATTTAAAAATCTTAATAATGAATCAAGGTCCGTGTCATGGAATGCATCGTAATGCCTTTTATTAACAATAAAATCAGGGTATTTTTTTAATTTTTCATATATTTCAGACGCTGGTGTGTTCATTAATGCATGCTCTCCCCAGACACGGAATTCTGGATCATTCTTAATATGGAAGTCTCGGGCGAAAACAACTGGCATTTTATTATATTTTAATACATCAGCAGCACGGTTCGCAGCATTCAATGAGTTTTTATTGCCGAATTTTCCGGTGACGAAATCATTGATCATATCGACTATTAATATCACATTATTCTGTTCCATGATAAAAAATATATTATTTCATTATTAATCTTTTGCATACCATATTGTCTTATCGCCGTT
This sequence comes from Acidiplasma aeolicum, assembly GCF_001402945.1. Classification (GTDB taxonomy): domain Archaea; phylum Thermoplasmatota; class Thermoplasmata; order Thermoplasmatales; family Thermoplasmataceae; genus Acidiplasma; species Acidiplasma aeolicum. The sequence goes on along the minus strand of NZ_LKBG01000238.1, from coordinate 2,091 downwards.
GTCCTCAATATATATTCCAGCATCCTGAAGGCTCTTTCTTATTAAATCAGATAAATCATAGAATTTATTTTTCCTCAATTCATTTCTGATCAATATCAATGAATCTATAATATCTGTGTTTATTTTTTTAGAACCATATAATATGTCAAGGAAACTGTTTAAATAATCCAGGATTTTCAGTGCCTTCTGCGCCGTATTATATGATATATTTTCATAATTTTTATTTAAAACGCCCACGAATTCAAGAAGCTCCGTTATGAGCCTTCTCGTGTCAAAATTATTCTCCATTATGTTATTGAATGAATTAATGTATGCATCGTAGTTTATGTCAAATGAACCGTTATCTGAATTTATTGATTTTAATTTATTGTATATTGTATTGATTTTATCAACGCTCTCCCTTGACTGGTTCATTAATTCAAGTGAGTACTCAATTGATGTGTTGTAATTCGAATTAATCAGTGCAAACCTTAAAACCTCGGGTGAATAATCCTTGAGTATGTCCTTAATTTTTATGTAATTCTTCAATGACTTTGACATTTTTTCCTTGTTTACGTTGACCATGCCCGTGTGTATCCAGTACCTTGCAAGGTACTTCCTGTTGCTTATTGACCTCATCTGGGCAATCTCGGCCTCATGGTGTGGGAATATTAAATCTGACCCGCCACCATGGATATCGTACTCATATCCAAAAAATGTTTCGGTTATTGCTGTATCCTCTATGTGCCATCCCGGCCTGCCCTTACCCCAAGGGGATTCCCAGTATGGTTCCCCGGGCTTCATCTTCTTCCACAGTGCAAAATCCTCAGGATGTTTTTTATCCTCGTTGATTACCCCGCGTGCATTCTCAATGATCTCATTTAGATTTTGATTTGATAATTTTCCATAATCCTTAAATTTGCGCACATTAAAATAAACACCGTCTGATGTTTCATATGCATATCCCTTATTTATCATTCTGCGTATCTGGCTTATTATCTCCTTTATGTATAATGTTGCCCTTGCATAGTATGTGACGCTGTTTACCCTTAATATGTTCATCAGCCTTAAATATTCATTGTAATAGTACTCGGCTATTTCCCCCGGGCTTTTATTTTCATCTTTTGCCCTCCTTATAATCTTATCATCGATATCAGTAATGTTCTGAAGGTAAAATACGGAATATCCCCTGGCACGTAAAAATTTGACAATTACATCAAAGAAGATGTTTGTCCTGGCATGCCCTATATGGAAATCGTCCTGAACGGTCGGGCCGCAGACAAAGATATTAATCCTGTTTTTATTAATCTCCTTAAAGACCTCATCCCTCTGGCCAAGTGTATTGTGAATTATCATTAAAACAGTAATTTTAATCAAAAGATAAATGTTTACATAAATAAATGTTTTATATTCTTTTACAATAAACCATTAGGGTTTGTGGGGTAGCCTGGTATCCTTCCAGCTTCGGGAGTTGGAAACTCCGGTTCAAATCCGGACAGACCCATTAAAAACTAAGTTATATTTTCATTATAGTTAAAAAATGTATAAAAAAGACCTCTTTTTAATCTAACTTCTCGATTTTATTGCAATAATCAAAGATAAATAAGCATAGATTTAATTATTTTACCAAATAAGGCATTATTCAATAAGCATGTTATAATTTTACATAAATTATTTTTATATGCTTTAAATCGCTTATAATCGCTTTTAAATGGCATCTGATAATCAAGGATTTGACAATGATATATAAAATAAAAAAATAGAAATAACAGGAGAATAAGGAAGACTTATCTCTATTTAATAAAGGCACAAATGGTAAGAGAAAGAACCATTCTACTTTTATGGGAGGTTATATAATTATAAGTCCACGACTAACTAATAGTTATGTACCTATAATATCTTGGAAAAGCATTTGAAAATTAGCAGTGAAAAATTTATTATTGTTTTTATATTTATTATAATATTAGCGTGTCCAAACCTTCATAATTTGTTCGACAATTGTCATATTTATTAATTTGAAAATTATTAGTGGGATATGGCAGCGAACCACATCCCATTAATTATGCAAAGGTTGGATAAAATAGTTGCGGAGGATAGAATCAGAAAGTACTC
>NZ_LKBG01000237.1 GCF_001402945.1 Acidiplasma aeolicum | reverse complement strand
AATTTTATATAAAAAAAATAATAATTTAGAGATAAATATCAGAAAAATATTAATAAATTATATATAGTGTGTAACACTGTGTTGCATGGTCATGTTAAAACATTAAAAATCAATTTTAACCTTCCATTGTGTTCTTTCCTGCAAAACAGAGGCCTTAACACCAGTGCTATTTATTGCCATTGAAAACTTTTCTGCCGAGGCCTGGGTATTAAAATCAAAATATATGGCATCAAGGCCAAATTCTGGCATTTTTCCCTGAAGTGAGACTATATCCTTAATTTTGGACATTTCTGAAATGAATTTGTCCTTATCAACATAAAATGTCCCCCTTTCTATTTTTGAAAGCCCCGTTTCTATTATTCCATCATATGTTATTTTGGATACTTTTTTATTAACATGCTTGCCTGAACTGTAGTAATACTGGAATAAAAAGAAGGCTGCAACAATGATCAGTGGTATGCCTATTACAAGGACATTTGAAAATATTGAGAATATTCCTACAATTAATAGCGCAACACCAATAACAATATAAACATCTGCCATTTTAATTATAATAAAATATGATTATAAAAAAGTTGTTAATGTCCATAATAACAATCATATATTTTTTTATAGTATTATGGATTTAACAATAAATGGAAAAAATTAAGTTCACAGAGGTACCTGAAAAGATACCATCAGGATATGATTGCATAGATAACTTAATGCAGGGTGGTATAGAACCTGGTATAATAACCGAATTTTATGGAATGGGTGGGGCAGGCAAAACAAATCTATCCATGATATTTTCATACTCAATGGTAAAATCTGGCAGGCAGGTTATTTATATAGATACTGAAGGATTTTCTGTGGAAAGGTTTAAACAGATATGTGGTGATGATTTTAACTACAACGATATTAATATTTACAGGGTTAAATCGCTTGATGACCAGCATCTGGCTGTGATAAAGGCGGAGAAGCTAATAGCAGAAAAAAGGGATTCAAGGAAAAGTATAGGCTTAATGGTTGTTGATTCATTTACAAATTTTTTCAGGATGGAAACGGGTACCGATGCCAATGCAAGAATGGAGGGGTACGAAAGGCAGCTTAATATTCTGTCCGGTATTGCAATTAAATATGAAATTCCTGTGCTTATTACAAATCAGATATATGCAGATGTTGAAAATCATAAAATTGAGCCATTTGGCGGTTATTTTATAGACCATGCCATGAAGGCCATTTATTATATTGAGAAAATGGATAATGGAAACAGAAGAATAACGGTGATAAAGCACAGGTCAATCCAGGAAAATTTATTTAGTGAATTTAAAATAACAAAAAATGGCATATCGTGTCAGGTGTGATTCATGGGGGTAGATATATCCAGTATATTAATAAAGCATGCCACAACATTAAAGGAAAATGCAGGTAAGATGGTTACTGTTGATGCTTATAACATTATATACCAGTTCTTAAGCAGCATAAGGGGTGAGGATGGTGAACCTTTAAAGGATAGCGCGGGAAATATTACATCACATCTTTCAGGTATATTTTATAGAACATCCTCACTGCTGGAAAATAAGATAAAACCGGTTTACTGTTTTGATGGAAAACCATTTTATCTTAAAAATGAGACACTAAAGGAAAGAAGGCTGATAAGGGAAAAAAATATAGAGGAACTTAATGCTGCAATAAAAAATAACGACATGGAAAGGGCAAGGTCCCTTTCATCAAGAATAAATTATATTACAGATGATATAATTAATGAATCCAAAAAGCTTCTTGATTTTATGGGGATACCGTGGATACAGGCGCCTTCCGAGGGTGAGGCACAGGCATCATACACGGCAAGGGCCGGCATTGTTGATTCTGTTATCTCTCAGGATTATGACTGCCTGCTATTTGGTGCCCCGCGTGTATTAAGGAATTTTACAGTGTATGGAAAGCGGAGGATTTCTGGCACTGGTAAATATATTAATGTATCACCGGAAATTATAAACCTTGAGGAGAATCTTGAAAACAATGGAATAACACAGGAACAGTTAATAGATATAGGGATTCTGGTCGGTACCGATTTTAATTCAGGTATACCGGGGATTGGTGCAAAAACCGCATTAAAGCTCATAAAGAAATTTGGAACAATAGAAAATGTTCTAAAGGAAAAAAACAAAAACATAGATCATCTGGATGAAATAAAGGATTTTTTTAAAAACCCACCGGTTGAGAAGAATATTAACCTTAACTTCAAAAGGCCGGATAGAAACAGGATAATTGATTTCCTGTGCGGCCAGCACAATTTCTCTGAATCAAGAATAATAAATGTACTGGATATAATGGACAGAAATTTTACAGACACAAGCCAGTCCAGCCTTGATAAATTTACCTAATTTTTATCCTCCTGGCTGGTTACAAGTATTTCATGGCTTCTTGGAAACTCTATTTCTATAAGTGTTTTTAACATTTTTTTTAATTCCTTTTCATCGCCTATTTCATATGATTCATTTTTAAATCCGTCCTCTATTATTTTGTATAAATTATTATCTTTATATATTGTAACTGACCTGTCCTTTTTTTTGGTTTTTAGGGATATTAGCCTGCCATTATCCATTTTTAGTAAACTGCTGTAAACTGTTTTTTCAACAGCCTTTTTTGGAATCCACGGCATTTAATCACCTTCTATTTTTTCTCTCACAGGACCTATTATATTTATTATGGATTCTGCAGCCGCGTTCTTTAAATCTACTGGATGAATCTTTTGATTTTCATATAAATTAATAAGTTCGTGAAAATCCACTTCCACGGGGCCACCCTTGCTTTCAGGCCTGTTTATTGTTAATCTTTCCTGATAGTACGGGAAAACAACGTATTTTAAAATGTCAATTACAGGATTATTTTCTGTAACACCCACAGGGCAGTATGCGTGTTTTATTTTTCTTTTGATATCCTCGTCAGAATCTGTAATAAAAATGGCCGAATCAGGGTCGCTTTTGGACATTTTTTTGAAGTCATCCATTCTCCCTGATCCCTTAAGGCTTGATATGAGGGGCATATGCACTGAGATTACCTTTTTAACGCCCATTTTCTCCGCAACATCCCTCTGAAGCATGTGGGCATGCCTCTGATCCATGCCTCCTAGGGCAAAGTCAAGGTCCATGTAAATTATATCTGTAACCTGCATTAGTGGATATATGTATTTACTAAAATCCCTGTCGGCATCCTCCTCTGTTCTGCCCATTATGGGAAGCGCCCTCCTTATTCTCAAAAGTGATGAATTTTTTGAAACTTTTAAAAGCTCCTCCCAGTAATCCCTGCTTGAAACGAGGTCACCGGCCCAGATGAATTCAACACGGCTATCAAGGCCTGCAGCGATCATGGTTCTTTTTAAAAGTTCACCACTCTCCCTTATTTTTTCAATATCACCACCGAGCTTATCATTTACCCGGGCATGCCAGTCGGCCAGAAGAACCTTCATTTTAATCCCGGCCCTGACCATATCATTTATTTTATTCGTAAACAGTATGCCTGTGGCTATGTGGGGCAGCCCTGAGGGTTCAACGCCCCAGTATCCCTTGCAGGAATTTTTGAGTGCATCCAGAGCCTCATCCTCGGTAATAATTTCTGATGTATCTCTTTTTAAAAGTTCTATATTTTCCATTTTATGGTTTATATAATATTATTTTATTAACCTTTTTAGGCATGAAGCCTATAATATATAACATAAAATAAATATACCTTCTGACATTGTCATATTATATGATTATTGAATCCATAGAAATGGAAAACTTTAAGTCATACGGAAAAAAGGTAACTGTAAGGCTTAAAGATGGATTCACTGTTATTATAGGCCCTAATGGTTCCGGTAAAAGTAACCTGGGGGATGCAATGCTATTTGTTCTGGGTGCAAAATCAAATAAGGCAATAAGGGTGGATCGCGCTGCTGATTTCATACATAAGTCAGATCCACCATTAAAAAGATGCTCGGTCACACTGACCATTTCAGAGGGGGATAAAAAGTACACACTTTCTAGGGAAATAGTAAACAATGGAAATGAAATAAAATCAAATTATTATCTTAATGGAAAAAGGGCACGTTATTTGGATGTTTTAAAATTAATTGATTCCTTCCATATATACCTCGATTCTTACAGTTTTGTCCTTCAGGGTGATATTAATAATATAATAAAAATGTCCGGCGCCGAGAGAAGAAAATTAATAGAATCAATGGCAGGAATTGAGAGCTATAAAGAAAGAATTGAAAATGCCAAAAACGATATTAATGGCCTCAATGAAAACATAAACATACTGGATGCAAAGATCTCTGAAATTAAACATAATCTTGACAGATTAAATATTGATAGGGAAAATGCCAGAAAATATTCAAATTTAAAAAAGGAAATAGATGATATGAATGCATATTTAAAGCTAAAGGATCTTGAGAATATAGAGGGAGAGATAAATTTATATAAAAATGATGTTAAAAGGCTTGATTCAGAATTAAATAAGCTTAATATAAGGTTAAAAGAGCTTAATGATAATAAGAATAAAACACAGGAAAATATAAGGGAAATAGAGAAAAAGCTTAATGACCTTGGTGGATCAGAGGTTTTAAAACTCAGAAAGGAAATAGAGGAGACAACAAGGGAAATAGCAACAATAAATGCAGGCATTAATACCCATAGAGAAAACATAGACAGCTATGAAATGCAGATAAAGGCCTCCAAAGATTCCATGGAATTTCAGAAAAATGAGCTGCAGAATAAACTCAGGGAGAAAAAGAATTATGAATCATATATAAAAACAGATGAGAATAACATAAATAAAATATCCGCAGAGCTTGAAAAATTTCGTCAGGAGAATTATGCAAATTCCAAAAAATTGAGGGATTTAAATGAAAAACTAAAATCTATTGATGATTCCATAAATTCAATAAATTCTGAAATTGAAGAAAAAAATGCGTTAATAAATGATATTGGTGAAAAAATTTCCGTTAAAAAAAGGGAAATTTCCATAAAGGAGGATAGTTACAGGGATTTACAGCTTAAGGTAAAGGATTTAAAATGGAAAATAGAGGCGTCACAGGATAACATAAATGAATACTCAAAGGAAATAAATCTTATTAACTCACGTTTCATTGATTTAAGGAATAAGGTCTCATCATTATCAAGGAATAAATCAGATAATGATCAAAAGATAAGGGAACTTGAAAAACAGTTAAGGGGGCTTAATTACAGCGGTGGAATGTCTCCTGCAGTTAAGGAGATACATAATATAATGGAGCATGGTACCATACCTGGGATTTATGGTGAATTAAAAAATCTAATAGAATACGATGAAAAATATGGAAATGCAGTCATAGTCTCTGGGGGTGCACGCCTGAGGGCAATAGTTGTTGATGATGACTATGCCGCAGAAAGATGCATTAATATTTTAAAGGAAAAAAAACTTGGAAGGCTTACATTTATACCATTAAATAAAATCATGGCCCCAAAGGATCATGAAAAAAGTGAAAAACTTGTAAGGGATGGCATATCAATTGGGTTTATAAGGGATTTTGTAAGATATGATGAAAAATTTAAAATGGCAGTCATGTACTGCTTTGCCGATACATTACTATTTGATAATATTGAAAATGCAAGGAAGCATATGGGCGGTGTAAGGATTGTTACACTGGATGGGGAAATTTTTGAGGCCTCCGGATCAATAACCGGCGGATACCTGAAAAACGATGAGATTTTATATAACAGAATAACAAAGGAAATAGCCAGCCTTGAAAATGAAAACATAATAATAGATGGCGAATTGAAAAATGCAAACTCCGAGCTTGGAAATGTTTCATCCCAGTTAACAGATTTAACAAGAAAAAGGGATGTTGAAACTGCAAATCTTGAATCAAATAAAAATCTTTTAGGTGAATCGAAAAAATCGCTGCAATCATATAATGATTCCATTGAAACCTTAAAAAGGGAAATAGCAGAACTTACAGATAACCTTAAAAATATTGAGGTTGATCTTAGGGAATTAAGGCTAAAGGCTTATAAAAATAACAGGGAAAAGGAAGAAATTTTTAAACAGCTAAAGGAGATAAATCCTGAAAACATGGAAATAGAAAAACAGATAGAATCTGAATTGAATAGGGCCAATGCAGAATATAAGTCGCACAGCGATACATTAATTACAATAAATAATGATATTAAACATTTTGAGCAGAGAATTACAGAGCTTGATGAAAAAATAGGGAATTACAAAAAATCCCTTGAAGAAAAAAGTAAAGAACTTCAGGATTTAAAAAATGATCTTGATAAAAAAAATAATGCACTGAATGAACTGAGGGCCAGAGAGTATGAAATAGATTCAAAATCTAGGGATTTATACAATAAAAAGGTTGAACTTAATGATGCACTGGACAGAATATTAATTGATATAAGAAATACAGAGGATGGAATTAATAAAAAAAATATACTTATAACATCATTAAACGCAAAAATAGATGGTCTAATTGAGAAGTCTAATGAAATACATAATGAGATTATTGATGCTGATATACCTGATTTTAAGCTTACTGTAAGGGAGATTAGGGAAAAAATTGCCCATAATGAAAATGAAATAATATCACTTGGCCCCATAAATCAGAAGGCAATACAGGAATATGATGATGAGTATTCAAAGTATTCAGAAAATATAGAAAAATATGACACATTAAAAAGGGAACGCGAAAGCCTTATAGACATGCAGAATAAAATTATAGAGGAGGAGAAAAAAACATTTCTTGACCTTTTTGATGGCATTAATAAAAATTTTAAAGAGATTTATTACAGGCTTACTGGTGGTGAGGCCACGCTGGAGATAACCAGCAGGGATGACCCATTAAATTCTGAAATTTACATAAAGGCAATGCCCAAGGGGAAATACATGATAAAAATAGATGCACTGAGTGGTGGTGAGAAGAGTGTTGCTGTTCTTGCCCTTATACTGGCATTTCAGAATGAAAAACCATCACCGGTATATTATCTGGATGAGGTTGATATGTTCCTTGATGGTTATAATGCAGAACAGGTTGGAAAGCTTTTCAGGGAGAATTCTAAAAAGGCACAGGTTATAATGGTATCCCTGAAAAAGGCTGTGTCAAAATTTGCAACAAACATAATAGGTGTAACCACCGATGGGCATGGGAATACAAAAATTGTGGAAAAATATATGGAGGAGGACGATGGAGAAAAGCGAGATTCTCAGGGCGATAATAAGGCAAGGTGAAAATGAGGATATATCAGAATACGAGGAAATATTAAATGAGGCGAATGAAAATTTGGTATATCCAGATATTTTTTCTGAAACCGTATCAAAGGTATTTAAACTGGCCATGGATGGCAAAATAGACCCATGGAAAATCGATATACTGCAGTTTAAGGACCTTTTTTTTAGTGAGCCTGAGCCAAATTTTGAGGTGGCCGGACTTCTTATATCCAGTGCATGGCATATTCTTTATGAAAAAAGCATTGCAATGATAAGAGGGTATAACAGTAATAAAATATCTGATGAGTTAACTGATGATTATCCTGAAATAGAGGATTCCATGGACGATGACGAGGTTTCAGATTTTATTGATCTTAAGGAGCCTGTAATGCATGAGGACAAAAGAAATGTAACGCTAATTGAATTGCTGGATTCAATAAAAAGGGTTTATAAGAAATCCAGGGAAGAAAAAACAATAAAGGACACATCGGTGGATATAAATGAGGACATATTAATGAAATCAAATAAGGAGGATATAGAGGAGGGAATAAACCGCGTCCAGGAGGAAATTAAAAAATATATAAATCCATTTTTCCTTGAGGATTACTGGGGTAAAACTACAGAGGAAAGATCAGAATTTCTCCTTTACATGCTTTTTCTTGAAAAAAGGGGAAGGATTAGCATGGAACAGAATGAACCATTTGGAAACATCATAATAACCAAATTATTTTAAAATATTTTAAATAAATTTATACACCGTCCGATATTCCATCCTCACTTATCATTATAACCGCCTCACCCTCTGGCAGGTATGGTGAGTCTATTAATCTTGCTATTCTTTTTCCAGCCTTGGCCTTTCTAAGATAAATTCTGAATGTTGCAGTATGCCCCACAATGTTACCGCCTATTGGTGTCATTGGATCGCCAAAGAAGACGGCGGGATTTGCCGATACCTGATTTGTCACGGCTATTACGGCATTATATATGGTTCCAAATTTAAGCAGATCATGCATGTGTTTATTTAAAAGCTGCTGCCTCTCTGCCAGAGAACCCCTGCCAACATATTCTGATCTAAAATGCGATGTTAATGAATCCACTATTAAGAGTTTTATTGGAAACTCCTTGGCAACATCAGCAGCCTTTTCTGCAAGAAGTATCTGGTGATGAGCATTATAAGCCCTGGCAACATGTATTCTTTTTAAAGTTTCATCAGGGTCCAGATTTTTGGCCTTTGCCATCTGTATAATCCTCTCAGGCCTGAATGTATTTTCAGTGTCTATAATAAGCACGTCTGATTCAAGGCCGCCCTGTTCCTTTGGAAGTGTGGCATTAACCGCCAGCTGCAGCATTATCTGAGTTTTACCAGACCCAAATTCGCCAAAAAATTCAGTGATGGATTGTGTTTCCAGGCCACCGCCCAGGAGTGTGTCAAGATTTTTGGATCCTGTTGATAATTTTATTACCTCCTGCCTCCTTTTTAGTATCTCCTCCCCTGTTTCAAAATTACCCACATCAGCGTATTTTCTTGCCGCATTAATGATTTTTATTGCGGCGCCTTCAGCTATTCCACTTATATCTGCAAGGTCCTTTGGGGATGCCACGGCTATGGTCATTATATCATCATATCCGCTTTCCCTTAATTTTTCAGCAGTTGCCTCGCCCACGCCTGGAAGATCCTCTATTGTAATCTCCTTTTTGCTTTCCTCAACCTTCTCCTCATTTTCAACATCCTTTTTAGCCATTAAAATATCCCTCCTTTTATCTTAAGCGATGAATCGGTTTTGCGAATTGATTCATCCTTACCTAACAAATTGAACATAGCCCTTATAGCATCCACATTTTCAGGTATAACATCACTTTCCTGATGTACAGCCTGTATGTAATGCAGTTTATTGTTATTAATTTTTATGCTGTCACGCCAGATTGCTATTTCATATAAATCAGACCTGTTCCTTGATAGCTCCCTTGCAAGATCCATTATCTGTGCTGTGGATTTAAGGCCGTCTGAGCTGTTAAGAAGCAAGAGCCTGCCATAATTTTTCCAGATATCAATTATGTCATCCTCTTTAAGATTATCCTCAAGATCGACATCAACAACATGTATATGCATCAGGGTTGTTGGAATCTTTACAGCCGTTGTCAGTATATTAATTCCCTTTATTACTGTCTGAAGATCAGGGGCATGATGTGAAGGATACTGCATTGATGGTTCCATGGCATTTATAGGCCCCTTTTTTGAATCATTTGGATCAGTGGCACGCCTCAGTATAACCGCATTAACATTTTTTATTTTATAACTTGAATGTATTGGGTACAGGGACCTTGCAAGTGCAGTGGTATTACATGATACAACCCTCACATAATTTTTATTTAATGCATCATCAAAACTAGAATAGGCATTAAAGCTTGTTTCAACAGCAGATGCCTTTTCTCCACCCTCAAGTATGGCCTTTATATTGTATTCCCGGTATTTTTTTATATTCCTCTCACCCATGCCTTCGGGGGTTCCATCAACGATTATGTCAGAATCAGAACACAAATCATCCAGTGTTCCCTTAACCCTTATGCCATTCTCCTCAAACTCCGGAATTTTGTCCTCAGAGGGTACATAAACATTAAAATATTTTGATGCCTCCTTTGCAACATAATCCGGGGAATTTTTAACTATGCCGGTAACAAACATATCATCCTGGGCTGAAACAGCATGGGCGACACGCCTTCCAATAGTACCATATCCATTGATTCCTACACCAATCATATTGCATAATTATGTTACATATGGTTATAAATTTATTTATTTAGGCTATGCAAAATATTATAAGAAAAAAAATAATTGGTTTGGGTGGAAAAATTAGAACTCAGGGATTATTTTAGAGATTATTATGTGAAAAATCCTATAAAACCTCCGGATCTTCTATTCCAGAGGGAAATAGGGTATATTCCATTTAATGGAAGCATGGTAAGGCACAGAATGTATAACAACAACATTGAAATAGAAAGATTTGTGAAAAAAATCGTGCCCAGGCATCTTTATTATTCATCGGCATATTACAGGCATCCGGAAATTACAAGAATGCAGGAAAAGGAGTGGTTAGGCGCAGAACTGATTTTTGATCTTGATGCAGATCATATAGAGGGTGCAAATAAGATGACGTATGCACAGATACTGGATGAGGTAAAAAAGCATACATTAAGACTTATAAATGTTCTCATGGACGATTTTGGTTTTACCGAGGATAACATTCATTTATACTTTTCCGGCGGCAGGGGGTATCATGTACATATAGAGAGTGATGCCGTATACCAGCTGGATTCTGATGCCAGAAGGGAAATAGGTGATTATATAAGAATAGAGGGTATTAATATTGATGACCTTAAAAACCTTGACGATGATTTTTTTAACTACGGTATACTTAAAAAATTAAATAACTACATTTCAGAATTTTATGAAAACATTGATGAGAATATTATAAAATCAATACTTGGCAGAAATTACAATAACTATATAAATTATCTCCAAAAGTATTTTAACGGAAAAAAAATTATTGATTTTTTTACCGATAAATCCGGAAATAAATTTAAGATCATGGATTCATTTGATGCGAAAAACAAAATTACATATAACAGGGATATATTTAAATACATCATTGAAAACTTTAAAAAGGGTAACCTTGCTGAAATAGATGAGCCTGTTACAACAGATATACACAGGCTTATCAGATTTCCATTAAGCCTTCATGGAAAAACTGGATTAATGGTAAAACCCTTAAAAATAGATTATTTAAGAGATTTTAATCCCTTAAATGAGGCCATACCTGATGTATTTAAGGAGAAGGAAAAAATAATTAATATAAAAATAAATAAATTTGAAATTGCCATGAACAATGAGCATTTTATATTAGGCAATGGTGAGCATAAGGTACCATTGTATGTTGCAGTATTTACAAATGCCATAGGTGTATCTGATTTTGTCACATAATTTATTCTTTTTATAAATTTTAAATAAAAATAGGCATTAAAATTAAAAAATTATTTAAAAATAAAATTTATGGAGAGTTAAGGTACTCTCTCCATGTGGTTCCTTCCATCATTGGGTTTAATAGTCTTATGTATGGACCCCTTATTAATGTATCCAGTACCTTGTCGTGCAGTTCCCTTGCGGGATGTGCGAATAATACCCTGCCTATTCCGAACATTGCATCCTCTGGTGAGGACCATTCCATGTGCACCCTGTATTCAGGTGGTGTTGGTACTGCCTCCTCTGGCTTGAATGCACCTTCCTGATCCTTTGGAACCTCGCCATTTGATTCAAGTGTTTCATGTATTCCCTTTGCCTTGAGCTGGAATGAACCTACTG
>NZ_LKBG01000236.1 GCF_001402945.1 Acidiplasma aeolicum | reverse complement strand
GAGTACTTTCTGATTCTATCCTCCGCAACTATTTTATCCAACCTTTGCATAATTAATGGGATGTGGTTCGCTGCCATATCCCACTAATAATTTTCAAATTAATAAATATGACAATTGTCGAACAAATTATGAAGGTTTGGACACGCTATTAATTATATTTTTTAATTTTTAATTATTAAAAAATTATTGTGAAAATTAAATTAACATTTTAAGAATCCATTCATGGAATTAGGAAAACTTTATATTATGGCTTAATTTAATCTACACAATGGCTGTTCCTTACAGAATCACAATTAGGGTTTCCGAAGATCTGGTAAAAAAACTTCAGGATATAGTTAACCGTGGTAAATATGACACAATTTCAGATGCCATTCGGGAGGCTATAAATGACTTCATAAAAAAGAATGAAGAAAATCCTGTAAGTGATGTGGATGTAAAATTACCTGGAAAAATCTATTCAATTTTAGAGGAAGAGGTTAAAAGTGGAAATGCAGTTTCAGTTGAGGATTTAATAAGATTTATTTTAAGGGAATATGCAAAAAGTAAAACCAAAAATTAAATAAAATATTAGTATTCCAAAGCAGTATGGTTGTAATAAGGGAATCAGAAAATGAACTTTTAAGCATTCTTGGGGAGACTTATAAAAATAAGCTTTTTGATTATGCAAATATTATTGGCTATTCTATAGAGGAAGATGGTAATGAGATCAGAATAGAATTTAATCCAGACCGCCCTGATCTATTCTCCTTTTTTGCACTTAAGGAAAATATGAAAATTTATTATGATAATAATTTTAGGATAAAGGGGATACTTGGCCAATCCGACATAAAATTAATACCAGACAATAATGTATTAAAGGTTAGGCCATATGTTCTTGCCTTTGTGGCCTCGGGTGGTAAAATTGGTAAAAATGTCAGCCATATTATAGAATATCAGGAGAGGCTTCATGAGACCATAGGCAAATCAAGGAAAAAGGTGGCCATAGGCATACATGATCTTAATAAAATAAAGCCCAATTTTAAATATACTATTATTGATTCTAATAAAATTAAGTTTACAACATACGATGGTTTTACCGGTACGGCAGATGAAATAATAAAAAATCATGAAAAGGGAACAGAATTCTCAGGCCTGCTTCCGGATAAATCAAAGGTTCCTTTAATATTGGATTCTGAAAATGATGTAATGTCAATGCCACCTATAATTAACGGCATAAAATCAAAAATAACAGAGGATACTGAAAGGTTCTTTTTTGATATAACAGGAACCGATTATAATGCTGTTAGAAATGCATTCTTCCTTTTAGCCTATGAAATGTCATACCTTGGTTACCGCATTTATAGCTGTGATTCAGGCATGGGAACTAAAAAAATGCAGGAGCTTCATAATTTTGATTTCAGGGAAATAAAAATAAAAAGTGAGGACATCAAAAATGTAATGGGTTTTATACCAGAAGACCCAATAATACTGCTGAGGAAAATGGGCTATCGCTGTGAAATCTCAGCAGATGGTTATAAAATAAATGTTCCAGGCAACAGAATTGATGTGATGGGGCCTGCCGATATTGTTGAGGATATTGCAAAGTCATATGGATATGATAACATTAAGGAAACAAAACTAAAAACATGTGGTATTGGAAATCCATATGCTGAAAACGAAAATCTTGATCTCATCAGGGAAATAATGACATCCATTAATTATCAGGAAATAAAAACATTTGTCATTAATTCAAAATCGTTCTATGAATCCTTTGGATACCATGGCGGTGTCTATGTCCAGAACCCAAAAAGCCTGGATTTTTCTGTAGTAAGGGATAGGCTGCTTCCTGGGATGATGGATTTTTTGGTAATTAATAAGAGGAGAAAGCTGCCATTTAAGATTTTTGAAATAGGTGAGGTTATTGATAATATCTTTCAGCACACGCATTTATGCACTGTTTATGTTAACACCACGGCATCATATTCTGATATTTTTCAGGTTATAAATTATTTAAACAAACGTGTAAATAATTATAAATTAACAGTAAAACAGTACAGCACAGGAGAAATAATACCGGGACGCGGGGGGCAGGTCTTTATAAACAATGAATATGTTGGACTTATTGGGGAATTAAATCCGGATATAATTACAAGATTTGGTTTGAGTGTACCAGTATCATTTTTTGAAATAGATATTGGAAAAATGCTTAGTTTGTGATCACATCATTTTGAAAATTTTTTTTATTTTTTCTTCAGACAATAAAATTCCCATGCTGTTTGCATAATCCTTTAACTGGTCTATGTCAAATTTTATGCTGTAATTATATCTATGAATGGATTTTATTACATTATCATAATCTATTGATGTTTCCCTGCTTATAATTTTAACTGCACGCCCATCTATATTTTCATTGGATTTATAGGCATTCATTATGGATTCTAAAATTTGATTATTCTTGGAATAAAATTCTTTGCCTGCTGAAATAAGGCAGCATGGCCTGTCGTCCAGCAGATCATGGTAATCTTTTTCCCTTTTTCTGCCTTTACATTCTATAAAACTGGCAAATGGTTCCCATATAGCAATATACCTGAATTTAAATTTTAAAAAATCTAACATCCCAGTTTTAGGATTTTTATAAAATGATATATTATTATATTTATTCAACATCATGAAATTTCTGGATAATAGCATCATAGAAGATATGTCAGAGGTTTTTATCTGGTCAGAATCAAATTTATCATTTGAGAATATGCATGAACCACCTGATGCAACAGGGCCTATTATAAAATAATTATCCTTTGTTATGGCATATATTATCTGGGAAACTGCTGGAGATAGCGATATTTCAAGCGCATTATTCTCCATAGCATTCATCATATCGACAGTGTTGTTAAAGGAGATAACCTGTATATTTAAGTTAAGGGAATCAGCAACTGAAAAAGCCGCAGAGAGGAATTTTACATACTCTGAGGATTTTAAAATACCAATTCTTATATAATTCTCTATATGCCCGGGATAATATGCCTTTAACCAGATTTTTTTAATCAGTTTTCCACAATTTTTTTTGATGATTATATTTTTTGAAATCATCTCTGACAGTGTTTCGGAGATATGTGATTTTGAAAAATTAAAAAGGGTTTCCATCTCATACTGCGCCATACCGTTGTATTTTCTTTTTTTAAGTTCGGATATTATGATTTTTTTGAGACCTTTATCCATTAATAAAAATTATTTTTTTAAATTTAAATTTATTGAAACTTTATGTATAAAAAATCAATATGGTGCCATGGGAGATATTAATTTGCCAGAGGCTGTAATGCAATCATTCACATCAATAGGGCCCATGCTGGATTTTATAGCATTATTTTCTGTTATTGCAGTGTATTCAGGAACCCTGCTTCCATTTGTTATATTATTCTCATTCCTTTTATCATATTTTACATTATATACGGTATATTCATTATCCGGGTTATTTATAACCAACGGAGGTTATTATTCCTATGTAGGTCATATACTTGGCAAGGATTGGGGAATTTTTATTTTCCTGATTTATTTTGGTTACTCTGTTTTGACGGTTCCCAACATAGCAAACTTTATATCTGGTTTTGCCTCAAATATACTGTCAATATATAATTTCAATAACAATCATTTTATTTATATATTAATTTTAATATTTATATTACTGGTTTACATAACTGTTGGAAGCGGTATAAAAAAATCGATAAAATATACATTTATTGCCGGCATTCTGGAAATATCATTTATAATACTTTTAAGCATCATATTTATATTAACAGGAAGAAACAGTATAGGCGATTATAAAATTAATTTCCATTTAAACCAGTTTTTCTTTGGAATAATTTTCGGAATTCTGGCATTTTCAGGTGGTGGTTCAAGCATATTTTTATCTGAAAAAACAAACAATGCGAGGAGAAACACACCAAAATCACTTTTTATCTCATTTACAATTTCAGGGATTATT
The DNA here is from genome assembly GCF_001402945.1 of Acidiplasma aeolicum. Taxonomy (GTDB): domain Archaea; phylum Thermoplasmatota; class Thermoplasmata; order Thermoplasmatales; family Thermoplasmataceae; genus Acidiplasma; species Acidiplasma aeolicum. The sequence continues at coordinate 7,783 of NZ_LKBG01000236.1, read as the reverse complement.
ATGACAATATCCGCATTTTCTCTTTTATATGCCATTGGCAATCATGGTATTTTGGAATATTCTATAAATTCCTTTTATATTGTATCGTTTATTAAAGAAAGATATGGACCTATTTTTTTAATGATATTCTCATTTTTTGGTATTTTAAGCGGTTTCAATTTAAGCGTTTCCTATCTTAATGCATTTGTCCACATGTTCCCTAGATTTCAGTCGGATTTTGGCTTTAATAAATATATGGGTGAAAAAAAATTATTATTTATTATGTTTATTATAACATCAGTAATATCAATATCAACAACATACATTGCCGGGCCATTTACCTCATTTGTAATAATAGCAGGAGTTATAAGCTTTTTTTATATAATTATTCATATAATATCAAACATATCGCTTTATAAGGCCAGAAGAAAAAATATGATAATTCCAATGATTTCTTCAATATTGCTAACAATTGCATTCATAATAAGCTTTATAAGCAACACGGGTTTTTTCATTGTAATAAATTATGCTGTTTTGGTTTATCTATTAATTTCTGTAATTTCAATAATATATATTAAGCGTATGAAAAATACAATTTACAAGAAAATAAAGTTTGAACATCTTAAGGTATAAAGTGTATAAGTAAATTTTTATATAAAGATTTGATTGGAGGATACTGATTATGGCTATTAAAAATAAAATTAAACAGAAGATTATAGAGCATCCCGAGTTTCCAGTTCTAGCTATACTGCTTGCCATCTACCTTTTTATGGCAAATTATTTTGCCTATCCGGTTGCCTTTGATTACCCATTCTTAAACACATCAGGTGGTAGCGACCCGTACTTTAATTATTATGTTATTAATTATATATTAACCTACCATAAGCAATTGATTTATACAAAAATTATAAACTATCCGGTAGGTACATACAATTACAGGCCTCCATTTTATATGTGGAGCGTTGTATTTGCATCATATATATTCTCTCCATTTGTGGGTCTCAGTAAGGCCGCATATTTTGCATTTTCAGAATCCGATGCCTTCTATGCAGCCTTATTAATAATTCCGGTATATTTAATCACCAAGGAAATATTTGGGAAAAAGGCCGGATTAATAGCTGCATTCCTGTACACAATAATGCCAAGCAATCTTACAGCCGGCATACTTACTGATGACAGGGCACATACACCAGAACTCATATTTGCATTCCTTGCAATTTACTTTTTTGAGATGGCTGTGAAAACTGCTGGAAAATATAATATTATAAATAGACTGACAGATTTTAAATCATATATCCCATCCATTAAAAAATATTTTATGGAAAATCAGCTGGCAACAGTTTATTCATTGCTGGCTGCTGTATCTCTTGGTGCATTGATCAACTTCTGGCAGGGTTTTCCATATATAGAAGTTATAATACTTATTTATGTTGCATTACAGTTAATATTTAATTTATTTACCAAAAGACCAACAGGGTATCTAACATACTTAACAATATTTTTCATAGCCTTTTCATTCCCGTTTGGATATTATTACTATGATATGACCCACATGCTTATGCCATGGTTTTATCCGCCACTTATTATGGGCATACTTATAATAGGTTTTGGTTTTGTAATTAATATTATTGGTAGAAAACCATGGATAATCACAATACCATCAATTATTATTGCAAGTGCCCTTGGCCTTCTTATTTTAGCCAAGGTTAATCCTGTTATTCTAAAGGAATTAATTACCGGTGATGGTTATTTTGTCAAATCAAGGCTGTACTCAACAATTGCCGAGGCTGCAGCACCTCCGCTTGGATTCTACATAGCAGGCTTTGGACCAGGTGTATTTCTCCTTGGCATAGCAGGCATACCATACATTTTATATAAGTTTATTAAAACTAAAAGCGATGCGATGCTTTCAATTATAATATTTTCTATATTCTCAATTTTCATGAGTTTTGAGGCTGCAAGATTTAACATAACAGCAGCACCGGCATATGCCATTCTTGGTGGTGGGGCATTAATTTATTTTGAGGGCCTTTTAAAGGCAGGGGAAAACCAGGCAAAGGCCAGACACAATTCAATGAGAAAGAGGATAAAAACAAATATAACATGGTTGCAGGCCTCATTTGTGGTTATAGTTATACTTGTTTTAATAATACCTTCTGGAATGGGCGCAGTTTCAGCAGCGGTGCCTGACAATACAGCGTCACAGTATAATAGTAATATAAATTCATCCATCCCGTCATTTCTGAGACCAAATTCAACAGATTATTTTGGTAACTATGGTTTTGACGTTGTTAATTCAACGTCTCCATTATCAGAATCATTCAACTGGTTGGCTTCACAGGATTCCAATTTACCGGCAAATGAGAGGCCAGCATATTTATCATGGTGGGATTATGGTTTCCAGGAGGCCCTTCAGGGAAAACATCCTGCTGTGGCAGATGATTTTCAGCAGGGATATGTTTCTGCAGGGCAGGTCCTTTTAGCACAGAATCAGAGTGATATAGTGGCATTATTTATAGCACGCGATCTGGAAACTCCAGGTGCATTTACCAGCGGGCATTTTAATAGTACTGTTTATTCAACATTAAAATCATATTTTGGCACATCTGAGGCCAATAATATAACATACATTTATAAAACTGTAAGGATAGATAATAAAATACCATCAAATTATACCAAGCTACTTTCAGAGCCTGCATATGGAGGGCATCAGGTAAATGTTACAAATCCTGACAACGCTTATCATGCATTGATTATGGGTGAGCTGGCAAGCAAATATTCATTAAATAAACTTGTTAATGCATATGCGACACTTGAATTGGATACCGGATCCAAAATATCATATATACAGATAGACCACGGTTTATTCCCATTTAGTGGTTCTGATCCCGGCATATTCTATGCGCCTGCGTATCTTACAGACACCCCAACATATGATGCCCTTGGAGAAATAGTGCCAACAAATTACTATAATATATTTGCAGTTACAAGCAGCGGTACATATCCACTTAATAAACTGCCACAGGGTGCATCAGTAATAACATACGATATTTCATACGCACCTGCATTTTACAATTCCACAATATACCGTGCCTTTATAGGATACTCACCATCAGATGTGGGTGAGGTAAATGGCATACCAGGTATAAATTATGGTACGGGTGCCAGTGCTAAACCTGCATTTAATATGAGTCATTTTGAACTTGTTTATTATGCCTCATTATGGAGCCCGTATAAAAATTCAACAAAGGACCTTCAGTTCATACCAATACAGGAGGCATACCAGTACAAGCAGGAACATAAGGGTACCGTTTACCTGCTTCCACCTATTAGCGATGTTTATAATGTGGAGGACCCAATAATAGAGTACTTCCCCGGGGCAAATATAACAGGTAATATTCTTGGATACTCCGGGTCAGCCTCCGGGATACATGTAACACTTCTGGATCAGTATGGAATACCACATGAGGTTGTTACAACAAACAGTTCAGGGACATATAATCTTGTTGGCCTGCCGGGAAATGATACCCTGGTCTTCAGTACAGGGTCAATAAACAATTATACACTTGAGGGTTCAAACATAATTGCGGAAAAAACTGTAAATGTTACAATGCAGGAGGCTGAAGACCCATATACAATAAATCTGGGCAGTTTTAATATAACGCATAATGATATAAGTGGAAGTGTATCTGTTAAAAATGTAACAGGAACACAGAAAATAACAAGTGGCGTACTTTATTTCAATAATTCAGCACATAAATACTCACAAAAGGTATACATATCAAATGGGAAATACAATGTTACAGATTTAAGGAATTATACATACAATGTAAGCGTAACTAATAATTCCACAAAAATTACATATACGAACTTTACATCGTTTACACCCCAAGTGGCCAAAAACATTACAAAGGATTTTACTGTGAATATGGACAATCTCACTGTTTTTGTAAATTCTGGTGGTTATGGTCTTTCCAATTTTACCATAGATGTTTATAATAAAACTGGAAATAAAATTTATACCAATTATACGGATAAAAATGGAGAGTTGAGTATAGGCTTAATGCCAGGTAATTATACAGTTAAGGCAAGTGAAAAAGAGAATGGAATATATGCCAATAACACCAGTTATTATAATACCACATCATGGGATAATTCCAAAATCTTAAACATGGTTCCTGAAATAAATAATATGGTTAAGGGTAATTACACTGCAAATATTAATCTAATTGGAAATCTGAGTAGCTTAAACAATGTTAACGTCACACTGGAAGGGTCCAATGGCAGGTATTATAATTTAACCTCCAATAATGAAGTAAATATAACATTACCGTCAGGTATATACCGTATATCAGCATATTCATCAGGCTATTATATAAACCCTTATAATAATACAATAATATTAAATGGCACATCAGAATTCAACATTACCTATACAGACATTAAAAAGATTTATAATTATACATTATACCCTGTAAATGGAACTGATTATGCCATGATAAATGGATCATATTACGTTGTTCCATTTTATCTCAACAATACAGGAAATACAAATATAACTGTAAATGTAAATATTTCAAACAGTAATGTGCTTAATAAAACAGATAAAATAATGGCAACATTTGCAAACGGCAAAAATTATACAACTATAAACATACCAGAAAAAACAAATATGACATTATATGTGTATTTAAAACCCGCATCGGGAATTAAAATACAAACATACGATAAAATAGATATAAACAGTTATTATGATGATAAAATAATGCATAATGCAACCGTATCGCCTGAAGTCCAGAACATTACGGCCAGCGGTGTTGGTTCATCTGGCCATGGTGTTTTAAATAACTATACAAAAAACCCTGTTGACACATTGTATATTGGAATTGGGATTATACTTGGGGCCATGCTTATAGGTCTAATTGGATCAACAGTAAGATCTAGAAGGGGGAAGAAATAATGAAATTCAAAATTTTGGCCATTGCAATAGTTATTATTTTGATTGTCTCCGGACTGTTAGTTGCCCCATATGGAAATAATAATAACCAGAAATCACAAAGCCCATCATCCCTATCATTTAAAAATATTAGTTACCCAACATATGTTTACCAAAGCCAGAATTTTAACATATATATAAACGAAACATCAGGTTTTACAAATTATTCAGTTAATGCATTTTTTGGCGTGCAAAATAATAGCGATAATACTGTACCGTCAGACTATTATAAAAACTCATCAAATCCTGACTTTGTAATACCAATAGTGGCGCCAAATACAACTGAAAACATATATGTTTATGTTGAGGCCACAGCATTTAATGGTAATTCTAAGGAAAGTGCATATACAAACTTTTCAATTAACGTTAGCCAGCCCGTGCATCTAAATGCAACGCTTACAAATACTGCTTCCGCACCTGCATATAATATAACCGTTAATTTTCTGGTAAATGGCATAACTGTTAAAACATCCATGATAGGTAAAATTAATGCAAAGTCTAATTACACTGCATCTGTTATTGTGCCAAGAGCGGAATTGCCACCAGGCAGGGATTTACTTACCATAAGCACAAATAATCCCAATATAGGTGTTCCAAAGGGCGTATATTTCTATAATGGCCACCCACCAAACTATGACTGGATATACTACATAGCTGCAGTAACAGTTGCATTTGCAATATTTCTAATAGTTATATCCGGCAGAAGGAATACAGTTAAGGTTCCAAAATGGAAACGTGCCGGCAAAAAAACATCAAAATCCACGAAAAACACAAAATAAAGGTATTACGAAATTAATGATTTTAATGTAATAAATTCCTTTTCATAAACATTTTTCCTTGAGAATTTTTCTGGGACCCTCGTAACATCATATTTATCCTCGATTAATGATATTCTGGCCGCAGAAAGGGCATTGTCATGGATCTTATGTGGTGTGCTTGTATTTTCCTCATTAACTATCATCAACGGTGCTATGTTCTTTAATTCCTTTATTATCATATCACGGTTTGGTCTATCGCCATTTCCAATTTTTATTGTTATATACTTATATATATAACTTTTGGATATATTCAAAACCTCTGTTTTTATTATCTGAATATTCGGGCACTCGTAAGCCTCCATTAGAACATTATCGGCCATCACCGCTATACCTGGTCTGGGGCCTGGATCTATTCCTATGATAACATTTTCAAACTTATCCTTAAATAAAAGGGTCGCAAGGCTCATCCTAATGGCTTCAATGGATGAATCGGCCTTTATCTGATTCGGGAGTTTAAATGTATCCCTGCTGGAACTAAGTATAACCTTTATATCCTTTGGGATGTTGTATAAATCAGTTATACTAAAAAAGGGTATATGCCATTTTTTTAAATCTCTTATAATGTCATGGTAAAATCTAAAATCATGAGTATAAATTCCTACCCTGCTCATCTGCTTTAATAATAATATCATTATTTATAAATTTTTATATTAAATTTATCACTATTTTTCTTTCGCTAACAAATAAAAAAAATAAATATAAAAACGCAATAGGGTAATACTGGATAGGTGGCAGAGAGGTCATGCGTGGGACTGCAGATCCCATTTACTTGGGTTCAAATCCCAACCTATCCTTACCGTCCAAATCATTTTGCTTTTGGCCATTTTCAAATAATTTTATTTTAGAAACTTCGTAAATTGCATCCTCCTGCGATGCATGGAGGTAGATCTGGGTCGATGATAAATCCTCGTGGCCAAGCAATCTGGCAACGTAGAAAACAGATAATCCCTTTTTTAACAATTCAGTTGCATATGTGTGCCTTGCCATGTGCGGATGGAACTTTACTCCGGAATTCATTGAGACCCTCTTGCATATCTTCCTGAAATAATTATATGACATTTTTTTACCGATTTTGGTTGTGAATAAATAATCCTTGTCGGATGATGTTTTCCCCGGAACCCTTTCAATTAAATAATCGTCTATTGCATTTTTAACCTCGCTAGGTAAATATATCTCCCTTTCTTTTTGTCCCTTTCCCGTCACAAATATCCTGTCATTTTTTACATCCTTTAATTTTAGGTTTACAGCCTCCCCGAGCCTTATTCCGGTTCCAAATAAAAGGTAGAATATGGCCCTCTCCCTGGAACCTTCCCTGGATGCCTCCATTAATAATTTGTTCTTTTCCTCCTCTGTGCATGTCTTAACAGTGTATGTCTCATATTCCTTAAAATATTTCAACGGTTTTTCATTTTTGTATAATAACCACCTGTTTATTATTTTAATATACTCATTTGCAGTTTTATTGCTCCTTGTATTCCATATATTCCTAACAAGTTCCTGAAGGTCCTCCCTATCCATGGATTTGGATTTATTTTCTATATATGGCATCCTCCTTAATGTATCATTTACCGTTGATGGCGAGAGCCTTAATTCATCTATTAAATAATTTTTAAAATCCCTGTAATCCATTTATAACACCTAATAATCCCTTAATTTGATTATCTCCAGAACTATAATGTCGCCCTTTTCTATTCCGAATCTTCTTCTTATTATAACCGGAATCACTATTCTGCCTATATCCTGGACTTTTGCCTGAAATATTGCTGTTGTATAATGATCATTAAATAAAACTAAAAGAATCTATTAAGCTTATATTATAATTATTATTTCAAGTGAAAGCTTTATTTTACGAATTTTTTTGATTTGTATAACCAGCAATATTTTTATATTATCCCTATCTTTATTCAAATTTATATTTAAGGGATAAAAAATTTTTAGAAAATGAATTTTTAAATTTTATAGTAAACTGAATATTTAATTTAAAAGAACC
>NZ_LKBG01000235.1 GCF_001402945.1 Acidiplasma aeolicum | reverse complement strand
ATTAAGGTATAAAATTATCATAAAAATAAAGTTGCTACTATTTTATATTAAAATTTATTATAAAATAATAAAAAATTTATTTTGCTCCGCCTGATGTTGTTTCCTCCTCTTCCTGTATGTACTGTGTGCCTGATTCTATTATGTCTGAAATTTCCTCGGTCTTATATCCAGAATGTACTGATAGCAGATAGAATATTATTGCAACAAGTATCACTATAATAAAGTCATATGGATACGGGAATGTGTTGGTCCCTCCATAATCAGCCTCGCCAAGGTATGACAGTGCGTCAAGTACAAGTATGTATAATGGTACCCAGTATCCTGCCTTTATATTCTCTTTTGTGAATACATTTACAACCTTTTTCGTTGCCAGCATAACCAGATAAACAGCTATGCCAAGGAATATTCCTATGGAAAGTATTCCAACCGTTGGCCAGCCAGACCAGTAAACTATAAGTGTTGCACCTATGAAGGCTATTGGTGCCAGAACCTTTGCATATGGTAATTTAAATGGCCTTTTAAGTTCATCTGCCTCCCTTCTAAATACCATCAGGGCCGATCCGCCCACTATGTATGTAAATGCTGTGGCACCTGTGATTAAACCAACAAGGGCATACCAGCTGGGGAAAGGTGCTAAAAATATTAACCCTATTATTACTGAAACTATAATTGGTATTATTGGCACCCTTGTTTTTTTGCTTACCCTTGATAATGCGGCCGGAAAGTATCCGTTTTCAGCAAGGCCAAATAATGTTCTTGTGGATGTGCCGGCGTAAACGTTTAATGTTCCTGCAGGTGAAACGTAAGCATCAGCATAAAGTATGTATGTAAGTATTACAAGTGCAAGTATTCCACTTGATTTTGCAAGGAATGCAAATGGTGCTGCAGATACGGCCTTGGCATATGCAGTCGGGTGATTGGCCACAAGTCCAAACCATCCACCGGCATTTGCCAGATCTGATGGGTTAACCGCACCTATAAATACGACCTGTAAAAGCACATATACAAGTATCCCTGTTAAAACTGAGAATACTGTGGCTATTGGTATTGACCTCTGTGGTGTTTTTGCCTCACCGCCATAGTCAAGGGCCTGCCTGAAACCAAGGAATGAGAAAACTATACCATCAGTTGAAACTGCCTCAAATATTAATGATGTGTTCCCTGTTGGTAAAAATCCACCCAGTGCAGGATTGGTGAAATTGGAGGAATGGAATACCAGAAATCCAAGCATAATTATGGTTACTGTTGGTATTATTAATTTCCACCATGTCATTCCTGTATTTGTCTTTCCCATTAATTTTACCCCTGCATAATTAAGACCAAAGAAACCAATTATCAATATTGCGGCAAGAACTATGCCAAGGCCACTTAATAATGTAACCGTTGCGGATGGATTAAGTGGGTTTGGGGCGCTGTATGCTAGGCTTGGTATATAGGAACTTGCATATGTTATTACTGCCTCAGCCTCTATGGTTGGAACTGATACTGCAGACAGAAAATAGGTCCATCCAAAGAACAAACCTGCAACCCCACCATGGGAATAATGGCCATACCTGCTAATTGCACCTGTACGCGGTATCATTGAACCAAGTTCCGCATAAACCAGTGCAATAAATAAGACAAGTATTCCACCTATCAGCCATGATAATGTTGCTGCAGGGCCTGTGGTACCCGCAGAGGCGGCGGCTGCAAACAACCATCCGGAACCTATAATACCACCAAGACTAAGGAAATACAAATCCCATGTATTTAAAGCTTTCCTTAATCTTTTATCCTGCTTCATACTATTTGCTATGACATTTTCTTCAGCTTTTGACTCAGCCATATGAGAACATATAGCATTTATATATAAATTTTTCTTAATGCATATCGATTATTTGACTAAATTTTTTAAAAATGAATAAAAATTATGCAATTAAAATAGATTACTATAAATACAAAATTCTGGTTTCTACCATTGTTAAAATTGATTATATTTATATTGATGTAACCAATTATGTATTTATATATGAATGATGAAGAGAATAATGATGAAAATATAACAAGGGTAATTACGCCGAATAAGAAAAAAGGGGAAATATACGGAATTGTTGAGAAACTTTCAGGGGCATCAAGATTAACAGTAATGTGTGAGGATGGGCTTTCAAGAAATTGCAGAATACCTGGAAAAATGAAGAAAAGGATGTGGATTCGTGAGGGAGATCTTGTTATTGTAAAACCCTGGGATTTCCAAAACGAAAAGGGGGACATAGTTTATAGATATACAAGAACACAGGCTGCATATTTAAGCAGAAATAGGATGCTTCCTGAAATAATAGATGTATTCAATGAGCGATAAATCTGCACTTGAACAGTTAATAGATAACGACGAGTTTTCTAACAGGTTAAACCTGGATAGAAAAACATACGGATTGGTATTTGATAGAAGAACATTAAATGCTGTATACTATCTTATTAAGAAATATTCAATAGATTATGTTGATTTCCCAATATCCAGTGGCAAGGAATCTTTAATATTTAAGGTAGTTGGCATGAATAAAAAATCATATGCATTAAAAATATACAAAATGTCAACATTAAAGTTTTCAAATACCATGGATTATATAAAAGGCGATTATAGATTTGAAAAAGAGCGAATAAACAGAACCAATTTAGTATATATATGGGCACAAAAGGAGTATACAAATTTAAAGGATATGAAAAAATCAGGGATAAAAGTGCCTATTCCATATGGCTATTATAAAAACGCACTACTTATATCATATATAGGTACAAGAACAGAACCTGCAAAGCAAATAAAAAATATAGAAACAGATTTTAATGCACTTTATGAAAAAATAAAAACATTCATGCGGAAAATGTATAAAGATGCGCATCTTGTGCACGCAGATTTAAGCGAGTATAACATTCTATTTTACAGAAACAATCCTTACATCATTGATGTTGGGCAGTCAGTATCTGTGAAGCACCCAATGGCCCTGGAATTTTTGAGAAGGGATATAAAGAATATAAATAACTTTTTTTCAAGGAAAAATGTTAAATGTGATGATGAATATTTATTTAATTACATAACAGGTGATGTTAATGATTGAGGCAGGGAGTATAAAAGTCCCTGAAAATAGAGTTGCCGTCATAATTGGCAAGAATGGTTCGGTAAGAAATCAAATAGAACAAATGGGAGATGTGAAAATATTTATAGACAGCGAAAATAATACTGTAACTGTATATCAAAAAAAGGACCCGCTTAAGGCACTTCTGGCATTTAATGTTGTTCAGGCCATAGCCCGCGGATTTAATCCAGAAAAGGCAATGATACTCTTTGAGGAAAATATGCAGTTCATGGTTATTTCAATAAAAGAGTTTACAAATGGAAATACAAAAAGGGCAACAGAACTTAAGGGGAGAATTATAGGCAGGGAGGGCAGAACCAGGGATATAATAGAAACCCTCACAGGAACCTATATTTCTGTAATGGGCAACACTGTTTCAATAATAGGTGATTACATATCAATTCAGTACAGCAGGGAAGCAATAAATATGCTCCTTCAGGGTAGAAAGCACAAAACTGTTTACTCATATCTTGAAAAAAATGCGGGTGAATTAAAATTCAGAAAGATGGAAGAATCATTTTAATTAAAATTATTAAAGTTTATATTCCTTGCTGAAATAATGTAACAAAGCGGGGTGGGGTAGTCAGGAGATCCCGACGGGCTCATAACCCGTAGATCAATGGTTCAAATCCATTCCCCGCTATTCTATTCCAGTTTTTTTGAGTCTATGTAATTTATTATTTCCTTTATATCTGATTCAATTCCAGTTGTGCATGTTTTTATTCCATGTTTTTTTAATGTATCATCCGTTACCTTTCCTATTGGATAAATTTTAATTTTTGGGTTCGGGCAAACTTTTAAAAAAATTTCTGCCTCTAGCGATGAGGTTAATACTATGCCATCACAGTTTTCCATCCCGCAGTAGGAAGCAATATTATTCTCAATTATTCTCAGTGAATATATAAAAAATTCGGAGAAATTATAATGGTTTTCTCTTAAGAAATTGTAAATTATTTTATTTGATGCCGTGCTTCTAAAGAGGCCTATATATTTGTCCCTGTAATTTTTTAAAAGATTAATAATACCATATGAATCCCTTTCTTCAGGAATAATGGGATTGAAACCTTTATTTCTTATTTCCGCTGCGGTGCTGTTACCAATGGCAATGAATACTGGATCAATCTTGAAATAGATCATATAATATTTAAAAAAAACATCCGCCCCAAAGGAGCTTGTTAATACCACCACATCTGGGGGCATCTTTTTTATCCTCTCAGCAGTACTATAATCAGGTAAAATTGGATGCATTTCAGTTAAGGGTATATTAATTACATCAATGTTTTTTGTATTATAATTAACAACCTTGTTCTCCGGGCGTGTCGTAATTATGAATTTACGCGTAACCATATTCTTTTAGCACCTCCCTGATTTCATTATATCCTATGTTATTGTTAATGTAAAAAAAATCCCTGTAATCAGAATTTCTTAATGAATAGAACCTCATAAATATCTTGCCATTCTTTGATAGGATTCCTGCCGGTATTGAGCACCCCAAATTTAAATTCCTGACTATATCCCTTTCTATTAAAAAATTATTATATGTTTCCCCATCGTTTATTTCCCTGATTATATCAGAAAATACAGAGTCCTTCTTTGATACAACTGCTATAATTCCCTGATTTGCAGCAGGCACAAATTTATCCTCACTTAGCATAAAATAATTCTCATTAAGTCCTAGGCGATCATAGGCGGCCTTTGCAATAATAATGCCATCATAATCACCGTTTCTGTACTTTTTAATCCTTGTATCTATATTGCCTCTTATGTCTTTTATTGATAAACAGCCCTTAACTGCCTGTATTTCCTTTATTCTCCGCATACTTGATGTTCCGATAACTGATCCACATGGCATGGATTCCAGCGGTAGTTTTGATATGAATATATCATGGTAATCATCTCTTCTTAGGACACCACTTATTTCAAGATTTGGGTCTATTATGGATGGTATATCCTTGGCGCTGTGAACCGCAATATCGATTTTACCATCAAGTATTAAATTGTTAAGCTCATCAACGAAAACACCTGTAGTTGAGCTTCTATAGAGCGGTGTATCTGTATTTAGGTCACCCTTTGATGTGTAACCAAAAATTTCAACATCATGCCCTAGAGCCTCAAGCTGATTTTTCACCATTTCAGCCTGAATCATTGCAAGTTTACTTTTTCTTGTGCCCAGTCTTATGTTCATTTATATCCCTTTTTTATATCTTACAATATAATTTACAATTACTGTATTATTAATCATAATGACAATCTGTTAACAAGATAAGGTAATGATTTTTCATACCTCTTGCTGTTTCCAAAATGTCCTCCATTAAATTCTTCAAAGATATGATTTACACCATATTTCTCCATTTTTTTATGCAGAACATTCATACCTATAAATAGGCTGTACTCATCCTTGATTCCAACGTCCAGATAAATCGCATCCAGCTTTTTTAACTCTGATATATAATTATCAACATTCTTGGATGGATCGAATTTTAGCCACCTCTGCCATACATCATTGTTAAATCCTCCAGTTTCCAGATCAAATGGTAGTTCAAGTTTTAAATCTGTATTTTCATTATATGAATAAAATGCCGACATTCCAATAATATTTAATGTTCTAATATCATTATCGGTTAAATCATCTTTTAAACTTACCTCTTTTATGTATTCATTAAGTTTTTTATTTCTTAATTCCTTAAATGCAATTGGCATATCTGGAATGTAAACATATTCAAAACAGCTGTCACCAAAATGATTCGCAAATCCGCTTATTATGTCAGGATGCCTCACAGCAAGTGTATATGCACCAAAACCACCTGATGATTTTCCAAAAAGTGCCACCTTCCCTGTGTGAAACATATCAGAAATCTGTGGTATAAGGTCATTAATTATAAAATCCTCGTAATTACCAACTGCAGGTGAATTTATATACTGATTTACATGATATTTTGTTGAAAAATTTGGGTTAATTATTATTGAATTTCCAAGCAAATTTTTTTTATATAGTGAGTTTAATATTTCTGCAAAACGGTTGTGTAGTTTAGGCGTGCCGTTTAACCCTGCAAGCTCTATTAAAAGTGGTGCGCCATCAACAATTTTATCCGGATAAAATACCAGAACATCTCTATCGATATCATCATTTAGGTAATTGCCCTTCAGTGAGTCTCCATGCACCGTAACCATTTTTTGATTAAGCAACATATTTTCAATATTACTAAAAAATATTAGAACTATGTGATTTCAATGTAATAGTATTTTATTTCAAATATAATACTGTTTTTAATGAAAGAATGGTGTATAAAAGTTGATAAAAACAGCGCTGGCAAAATTATAAAAAAATTAAGGTCTGTTAGTCTCATTTTAGAGGAATGCATTATAGATCATGATGGGCAGTTTGTTTATATACCAGTAAAGAAGGATACAGGCAATTGCATTAAGCACGATTTTAAATTAAAGAATACACCTGAGAATATTATAAGGTCAAACCTGGGTTTAAGGGTTAACAATACCCCTAAATTTATAAAACTTGGTGATTCAATTATTTTTAATAAAAATCAACGTGTGAATAAAAGAATTGCAGAGGTATACTGCAATGCATATCATGCAAAAAACGCCTATATTTTTACCGGTAAGATTAAGGGGAAAATGCGAATACCCTCAATTAAATTTTTATGCGGGAAGAATGAGGATACCATTATAGTTGAAAATGGTGTTAAATATGCATTAAACCCGGCAAAAGTAATGTTTTCACCTGGGAACATAAATATAAGAACAGAGATGGGCAAAATTGATTTTAAAGATAAAACTGTTATTGATATGTTCTGTGGCATTGGTTATTTTTCAATGCCTGTACTCAAATATGGCAATCCAAAGAGATTGATTGCATGTGATATTAATCCCGATTCAATAGAATATTTTAAGAGAAATCTAAAACTGAATCGTATTATTTATGAACCTGAAATATTTTTAGGTGATTCCCGGGCAAAATGTCCTGATGTGAGTGCCGATTATATAATAATGGGAAATTTTGAATCACCAAAATTTTTAGCGCAGGCTTTAATCCATAGCCATAGGGGCACTTTACTATCCATGCATTTTTTGGAAAGGAGAGGAAAAATAAAAAGGCCAGAAGAAATAATTAAAAATGCAAGAAGGCTAGGATATATAATATCCGTGAAAAATATAAAAATAGTTAAATCTGTTTCTCACGAACTTGTGCATGTTAATTCATTATTTCAGGTATATAATTGTTTATGATTTTTTATAATCTAAGCAGGTATAAATACAAATCATCACTTAAAGTTTTGATAGAATGAATTCTAATGAATATCTATACCGCTTCCGGCCATTAATGATATGTTAAAATTAAGAAATAATAACATAAAAGACTGAATAAATTTTTTTGTTAAACATTATGGCATATAGTTCATCAAAATCTATTTATATACTTATTAAATTCTATATATGGGCTTGGTGAACCAATGCTAAATATAGATATTTAAAAATGTTTAGCCAATATCTATTCATGGTCATTTAAGAAGCAACTTAAGCCTAACATATAAAATATAAAATAAATATAAGCTGGAGGAATGAATAATGGTTGATTCAGATATAGCACTTCCCGGAGACATCATAGCTAAAGAGGAGGAATACCTCCCCGGGAAGAACACAGAACCATACGATGGCAACATTGTTGCTACCAAGCTGGGGAGAATAGTTAGGGATGACAAAAACCTTACAATATCGGTTGTTGGCAGTAATAAAAAGACACCCATTGGCGTTGGAAGCATTGTGTATGGCAAGGTTATAAAAATAAATGGTAAGGACGCAATTATACAGCTTTACGCTATTAACGAGGGGGGGAAATTGCACCCAGTGGATCATGAGGCAAAATTAATGCTTCCTGTGCAGGGCAAATCCGGATATACACATATAATCTCCCTTGGAGACATAGTTAGGGCAAAGGTAACATCTGTTAAACCCATTTATGTTACAATTTTTAATACCGATCTTGGAGTTTTAAAAACAAGATGCCTGATATGCCGCAATGAACTTATATTGAAAAATAATGTGCTTTACTGTACCAACTGCCAGAGAATAGAAACAAGAAAGATAGCCAGTGATTATGGAAATATAAATATAAGTGGTGATAATTGTGAAAGAAGTTGAGAAGGTAAAAAATATGCAGGAGTTAACGAAAGAGGTCACTGACATGAGGAAGGAGCTTGAAAGCTTAAAGGAGGTCCTTAGCGGACTGATACAGGTTATGATGGATCATAATGATCAATTTAATGATGAAGATGAGTATAATTGAGGTGAAAAATTATGGCACTATTACCAATGAAAATGCTTGAGGAGAGTCTGAACAAAAAGGTATCGCTATTGCTAAAAGACAACAGAACACTTGAGGGTATTCTGACAGGTTATGATGAATACATGAACATGACACTGGACGACGCTGAAGAAAATGGAGAGACCCAGAGAAAAATTGGAAAGGTTGTTATCCGAGGCAGCAATGTTGTAAGGATAACAACAAAATAATTTTTTAAAAAGATTATATAATTTATTTTAATAGGTGTGCATGCCTAAAAAAATAGAGGATAATCATTATATTTTCGGATTTGCACATGCAGGATTTTACAAAGATATTAAATTTCCTGCACTTATTGAAACCACATCTGATGAATTTAAATCCAATTCAGATTACATTGAGGTTCTCGGGGAAAGAATAGACAAAAAAATATATTATCCTGCATTTCTTGAAAGATCTTCTGAAATAGTTACCGGCAATATAATAACAGTCATAAACGGAATAGAACTTCTTCAGAGGCCTTCGAAGTTTGCTGATTATATAATCAATTTAAGGGAGAAATATGGTTACAGCAAATTAATATACCTTCAGGGTGTGTCAGACCCATATTTAATACCTGTTTTGGTTTACATGGGAATTAATATTTTTGACGACATCTACATTAGAGTGGAGAGTCTTGATGGAATAAAATATTCAATGACAGGAAAGTCCAGGGTTGATTATGATCCTTTGAAAGATAACATTGTATTTGTTAAAAGTATGCTTGAATCATTATTTGATTCAATACGGGATGGAACATTAAGGGAGGTTGTTGAAAAAATTCAAATATCAAGTCTTGCCCTTGAATTGCTAAGGATAATGGACGAAAAATATTATAAAAATATGGAAAATATATTTCCCACGATAACACCATATATTAAGGCCAACAGTATTGAATCACTGACAAGGCCAGATATAGTTAGATACAGGAATAATATAGAAAATTATGAAAAACCTGCTGGTAGAAATATAGCATTAATATTGCCATGCTCTGCAAAAAAACCATACTCATTATCAAAAACCCATCAAAAAATCATACAGAAAATATCAAAATTTAGAAAATATTTGCACGAATTAATTGTAACCTCACCGGTTGGGCTTGTCCCAAGAGAACTTGAAAACAGTTATCCTGCAAGGTTTTATGATATACCTGTTATAGGTTTATGGTATGAGGATGAGAAATTAATGATGAAAAACCTATTAAAAAATTATCTTAAAAAAAATCAATATGATTACATAATTGGATATTACCCTGATGACCTTAATTTTATCTCAGACATTCTGCCAGAAAATTCAACTGTAATAAATGGAAGGGTAACAGATGATTCTAATCTCGATAGACTTTATATTGAACTGGAAAAAATAACAAAGACATCAGAAACAAGGGGAAATGTATTCAATGATTATATCTCTGTATTAAAATATCAGTTTGGTGGCTGGATATATGATTATGTTAAAAATCTTAAACTTGTCAATAATTTTCACCAGGATATGCTTGTAAACAACGGTAAGGTTTATTTTGTTTTTAATCAGCAGTCAGGTAAATTCACAATTACAAAAAATTCTGCACCATTTTTTTTAAATGCCAATAAGTTCATTGTAAGCATAGAAGATTTTAAACCCACATCATACGTTTATTCTATGGGGATAAATAATGCAACCGATGATATAAAACCATATGATGAGGTTGTCCTTGTTCATAACAATGAAATACGTGGTGTGGGAACGGCATTAATGCCATCAAGCGCCATGATTAATCTTAATGAGGGTATGGCAGTAAAGGTTAGAGGCTAAAAATTATAATATATTTTAATATAGACTGTCATGGATATACTCATTAAAAATGGTATAATAATAACACAGGACGACGAACGAAAAATATTCAAAGGAAATATAGCAATAAATGGAAATTTAATAACATATGTTGGAAAAGAAATGCCCAGTGGGAATTTCGATAGTATTATAGATGCAACAGATAAACTGGTTTTGCCGGGGTTTATTAATACCCATACACATGTAGCCATGACAGGATTTAAGGGGCTACTTGATGATATGGAACTTAATGAGTTTCTAAATAAAACATCGGAACTTGATTCAAAAAGGACAGACGATGGGATATTTAACTCATCATTGCTTGGAATATATGAAATGATTAATGGTGGCATAACCTCATTCCTTGATTTATATTACTCAGAGGACATCATAGAAAGTGCTGTTAAAAAAACAGGAATAAGGGCCTATCTTGCATGGGCAACACTCGACAGGGAATTTACAACGCAGAAGGGGGAACCTGTAAATAATGCAGAAAATTTTATTAAGCAAACCCACGCAGACACCGTAAAACCACTAATAGGCGTTCAGGGGATTTATGTATCATCTGATGAAAATTATTACCGCGTAAAGGACATATCAAAAAAATATGGGGTAAAAATTCATACACATCTTTCAGAAACCCGGCAGGAAGTTTATGATTTTGTTAAAAAAAATGGGGAAAGGCCTGTGGAGCATCTTTATAAAATAAACTTTCTTGACGATAATGTTATAGCAGCCCACACGGTTTGGGTAACATTAAATGAAATTAAAATGCTGGCAAAAAGTGGAACAAAGGTATCATGGAATGCAGTAAGCAATGCAAAGCTCGCATCCGGTGGTACAATGCCTGTACCTGAAATGATTGCCAATAATGTAAATATATCCCTTGGAACAGACAGTTCAGGAAGCAATAATTCATTGAATATGTTTGAGGAAATGAAATTTTCATCTCTGATGATTAATAATGATAGATGGAATGCAGACACTGTTAAATCCCAACAGATACTCGATATGGCTACCAGAAATGCTGGTAAGGCCCTTGGTGAAAATATAGGCATATTAAAGCCAGGATATCTTGCAGATTTAATAATAATCGATGGGCGTGCAGTTAATATGATCCCATCCAATGAAAATAACGCAATTAATAATATCATATTTTCTGCGACACCTGAAAATGTTAGGTTTGTCATTGTCAATGGCAGGATTTTAAAACATGATGGGAATATACCCGGATTTGATCCAGAAAAATTTGCAAGGCTTAATTATTTATAAATTTTTTATGGGCTTTAAATATAACAAAAATCAGTTTTTATATTCAAAAGTAAAATATAAAAATATATAAAGGCTTAAAATATTAACCTGTGATTAATTATGAGTTGGACTGAAGCTGAAGTACGTGAATTAAAAGTAGGAAGATACATGTTAATTGATGATTCACCCTGCAGAATAGTTGATATTACAATGTCTAAGCCAGGAAAGCATGGTGAGGCTAAAGGGCGAATTGTTGCAATTGGCGTTTTTGATGGACAAAAACACAGTGTAGTTTATCCGGTTAAGCATAAGGTAAAGGTTCCAATAATTGTCAAGAAGAACGCGCAGGTGCTATCGATAACAAATAATGAGGCACAGCTTATGGACACAGAAACATTCGAGACCTTTATTATACCGCTTGATCCTGAGGACATTGATAAGGTAAAACCAGGAATGGAGGTGCCATATTGGGAGGCAATGGGAAAGAGAAAAATCATGCTGCAGAATTGAGCAACCATTTTTCTCATCTTAAAATTGCAGATGCAATAGAAAATTACGAGGATTCAAAATATGTTATTTTTGGGGTTCCCTTTGATAATACATCAAGCTACAGACGTGGTTCTAGACTTGCACCGAATTCCATAAGAATTGCATATGATAACCTTGAATCGTTTGAGCCAAATTATGGTATAGATTTAACACA
>NZ_LKBG01000234.1 GCF_001402945.1 Acidiplasma aeolicum | reverse complement strand
ATTATATATTATATATAACAAAATTTAAATACGACCTTGTATTTAATTTTTATGGGAAAAGTAGGAACAGGAGGTAAGGCAGGGGCATTATCTGGTCTTGTGTATGGAGTAATAGCGGGCATTTTTAGCTATATTACATTGATTATTTATAAAAATAATATTATGAAATTTTTATCCAAGGAGGCATCTTCAGAGGCATCATTGGGAGTTCATATTTCAGCATCACAGTTATATTCCACAGAGATTCAGAGTTCAATAGTTTTGGCTATAATCGGTGGGCTTATAATAGGAATAATCCTTGGTATAATTTTTGCCTATGTAAATGGAAGATTACCGGGTAAAAGTATGATAATAAAGGGGGAAATTTTTGGCCTTGTAATATGGATAATATTTGATGTTATAATTGATGCTTTGGATATAGGGACATTTGGATTATCATATTATATAACATCCGTAGGCCTTGGCATAATAAGTCTTTTAGTATTTGGCTATCTTCTTGGAAAACTATACACACGATTTGAAGGTAATGATAAAATATTGACAGAGGGTGAATATAAAAACTAAAGGAAATGAAATTCTCTTTATTGTATATAAATTTGAATTAAGTTCAAAAATATCTATATTATTAAAGGCATAAAATTAATATTTTTTTAATTTTTTTAAAGATATTATAATGCTTATGATTGGATATATTTTCATAAGATCCTCATATTTATTGAAATTGATGTGTAAGAAATAAAAATATCTGGATAAATAATTTTTCAATTCTATATCAAATTAAATATTTAACTGAAAAGGCCATAAATAAACAATGAAGTTAAATATAAAATTAATCATTTTTACTTTAAAATTAATATAATCATAAATTATTTCTCTCATTATCCTGCAGTTTTTTCCAGTCCACCTTTCCAGATGCTGTTTTTGGAAGGCTGTCAGTAAACTCTACCATATGTGGATATTTATAGCCACCTATATTTTCCCTTGCCCATGCCACAATTTCCTTCTCACTTATGTTTTTATTTTTTCCAGATTCTTTTAAAACCACAAATGCCTTTACCTCTTCTCCAACCCTTGGATCTGGTGTTCCTACTGTGCATACCTCAAGTATGTCAGGATGGCGAAGCATTAGGTTGTCAATTTCTGCCGGCCAGACCTTGAATCCTGCACGATTAATCATTCTTTTTAAACGGTCAACAACAAAAAATGAACCATCATCGTCCATGTATCCAATATCTCCTGTTCTAAGGAATTTTTTTCCATTTATTGAAATAAATGCATTTTCCGTATCCTCAGGTTTATTGAGATAACCTTTAAACAGGCTGGGACCGTTAACAACAATCTCACCTATTTCATTTTCAACCACTTTCCCTGTTTCTGGCGATATTATTTTTGCGTCGTACCCGAACTGTGGAATACCTATGCATTGAAGTTTTCTGTGCTCCGGCGGATTTATATGCGTCTGCCCCATGGCCTCGGTCATGCCGTAGCCCTCAACAAATGGTATGTTAAATAATTCCTCCATTTTCTCAGCAAGCACCTTTGGCATTGCGGCCCCGCCTCCACCGATAAATCTAATTGATGAAAAATCCCTTTTATTTAGATCTTTTTGGTTTAAAAGGTCAACTATCATTGGCGCCACTGAAACAAAATGTGTAACCCTATATTTTTCTATTGCCTGTATTGCGGCCTCACTGTTCCAGCGTGTTAATATTGTTATGGTGGCCCCTGAGTAAATGGGAGAAAGCATTGAAAATGCAAGGCCTGTCACATGGAAAAATGGCGCAGCACCAAGTTCATTGGCAGATGAGGTTAACCTTCTCCATACAGAGGCACCAATGGCATTTGCTATTACAGATTTATTTGTATGAACACATCCCTTTGGTATTCCGGTGGTTCCTGAGGTGTATGCTATCAATGCCTCATCATCCATTTCTGAATTAGGGTCTATTTTACCATCCTTATGACTTATTGCCTCCTCCCATGGTATTCCAGCAATTTTATGTTCTGCAGTTATGAATTCAGGAACAGGTATATCCGGTTTTTTTATATAATCTCTTAAGTTTCCGCAAATAATAATTATATTTAATTCATCATGCAATTTTTCCGGTATTTTTATTAATTCAGAGGTTGTTATTATCATTTTCATGCCAGTTTCTTTTGCGATGTAACTTGCAGTGCTGTAATCCAGTGCAGGACTCATTAAAACTATGGTGGCACCTGCACCCGCTATGGCAAAGAAAGAAATTATAAACTGTGGAGAATTCAGCATCATTATTCCAACCCTATCTCCCTTCTTAATTCCTTTAGATTTTATAAACAAGGACAGATTATTAATATCGGCATAAATTTCGCTGTATTTTATTCTATGTCCATAATATATTATGGCGTCCTTAGAACCGTATAGCGTTGATGAAATTTCCATCATTTTCCATATGTTCATGTCAGGATAGTCTATGGTATATGGAAGATAGTTTGGCCATATCCTAAACCATTTATAATGTTCCATAAAAAATTAACCAATGTTTATATATAAATATATTTAATATTACCTTATTACATCCAAGGATTGGCTCCATGCCTAACCGTTAATTTGAGTGAATCAAATTATGATCATCAATTGCATCTAATTATGAAAATATTGATAAAATAGAATATAAAAAGCTAATTCTGTTAATTTTATTTTTTTGTATACTAAAAAAGGTTTATAAAGTTCTAATAGCTAGATTTTATATGTTTCCACCAGATCCAACAATGAAAACCGGCTTTTATAAGGAAGATGTATATATGCAGGCCTTGGAGTTATATCCGTCCGTAGTGGATCTAATAAAAGGAAAAGCTGAGGAAAATAAAGACAAAACATTGATTCTTTTTAATAATGAAAGGTATTCATATAAAGAAACCGATGAAATAAGCTCAAGAATTGCTACGGGACTTATTAAGATGGGGGCCAAGAAAGGAGACAGAATAGGTATATATGCATTAAATTCTCCCCAATGGTTATTTTCATACCTTGGTATACTTAAGGCCGGCGGTATACCGGTTACAATAAATACAGGATTTGTAAAAGAGCCATTAATATATAACATAAATATGCCTGAAACAAAATTTTTATTTGTTGATACTAGACTTTTAAAAAATTATTTGGAAATTAAAGAAAATTTAAAATCAGTGGAAAATTTAATTTTAATTGGTGAGCAAAGCAATATTAACGTCGGCATTGATAATATGATAACTTTAAATGAATTGCTTTCAGATAGGAAGGAAAATATATATACAGAATTAAAAGGCCATGATCCGGCCGCGATGATACTTACATCAGGTACCACTGGCCGTTCAAAGGTTGTTGTGGAGAGCAATGCACAATTCATTGTAACTGCACTTGATATGATAGATGCTGGAGGTGTTTCAGCTGACAGTGTTGTTTATATTTACCTGCCCCTATTTCATATAATGGCCCTTGATCTGGCGGCAATATCTGCAATTATGGCTAATGCCACCATTGTTCTGGTAGAAAAATTTGATCCCCTAAATTTTTGGAAAGATATAAAAAAATATGGAATCACGCATTTTCATGCCGTGGGGCCCATATTTGAGATGCTTATTAAGCAGCCGGAATCATCTGAGGAAAAAGACCATGAAAGAATTATTGCCATTGCATATGCTTCTAAGGAAGTATGGGAAATGGCTGAGAAAAGATTTAATATCTACATAACTGGTGGGTATGGCAGCACTGAGGCTGGAATTCCAGTAACAAGCCCATACAGTGATGTGATTAATAAAAAAAACAAACCAGGTAGTTGTGGTATGCCTGCCCCACCATTCGATGTTGAGATTCAGAATCCAAACGGATTTCCAGTAAAGCCGGGAGAAACTGGGGAAATAGTAATTAGACCCAGACTGCCATATGTAACCTTCCTGGAGTATTATAAAATGCCTGAGGCAACCATCAACGCATTCAGAGGCTTGTGGTTTCATACTGGAGATCTGGGTAAATATGACAGTGATGGTAATATTTATTTCGTTGATAGGCAAAAGGATTCAATAAGAAGAAGGGGAGAAAATATATCATCATTTGAGATAGAACAGATATTATTGAAGATGGATGAAATTAGGGATGCAGCAGCATATCCTGTAAAACCGGATCATGATGAAGAGGTCATGATAGCAATTGTGCCTAAAACTAAAAATCTAAATGCAGAAAGAATTATAGATTTTTGTGTGGAAAATATGCCGAATTTCTGGATTCCAAACTATATTAGATTTGTGGAATCCCTGCCGAGGACACCAACAGGCAGAGTCCAAAAATATTTGCTAAGGGATCAGGCTATTACTGATGACACATTCAACATGAAAGATTATATAATAAAAAAACTAAAGGAAATGGGTAATAGGTAATAATTTTTGCTTATTTTATTTTTATAAATATCAAACTTTTATTTTTTTATGTTTCCCGATTAATTATTATTAATTGGATAATGGCAAGTGATATATAATTATTGGTAATGAATTCACATGATTATTTCAGCTGAGGATTATATAAATAGCCTTAAGGATGGCAGGGTTGTCTACTATCGTGGAAGGAAGGTTACAGACGTTGTGGATCATCATGTATTGAAGGTGCCGGTTGATCATGCATCCTCAATATATAAATTACAGTCAGATTCTGATTATAAAGAAATTACCTGCTATAATGATAATAATCTGGGTGTTACAAGTTCATTTTTCAAAATCCCAAGAAATACGGAGGACTTAATGCGCAGGCATGAGCTTATATATGAAACGACCAGATTGGGGAGGGGGCAGTTTAATATTATTCAGGCAATAGGAACAGATGCCATTTTTGCATTGATGTATGTATCAAGAAAGGTGGATGAAAAATATCATACCAATTATTATGAAAATGTAATAAATTTTTATAATAATGCTGCCAAAAATGATTTGGGCCTTGCGGTTGCACAGACTGACGTTAAGGGGGACAGATCATTAAGGCCGTCAGAGCAGAAGGACCCTGATATGTACCTGCACATAACAAAAAGGGACAAAAACGGCATATATGTATCAGGCGCAAAGGCACATACAACACAGTCTATTGCAGCGAACGAACTTATAGTGCTGCCAACAAGAAGCATGAATTCTTCAGATAAGGATTATGCAGTATCATTTGCTATACCTGCAAATGCAAAGGGAATTACCATGTTTGCCAGACCAATGAAGGAGGTTGAAACAGTTGAAAATGACACCCTTTCAGTAATTGGAAGAAAAAACATGGAGGTAGAAACAGTAACGGTATTTGACAATGTATTTATACCAAATAACAGGATATTCCTTAACGGTGAATATGATTTTGCAGGGCTTCTTGCCATGATGTTCCCCACGTTTCACAGATTCACAGCACTTTCATACAGGGCAGCACTTGCTGATTTTTTAATTGGCACCGGCAAATTGCTTGCAGAATACAACGGCGTTTCTGATAAATCTAATATAAAAAGAAACCTTTCCGTTCTTATAGAATATAAGGAAAATTTAAGGGCAAATGCAATAGCAGCGGCATATAAATGCAATTATGATAATATCTCCGGCATTGCCATTCCAAATATAATATATACAAATGTTGGAAAGCTTTTTGCAAATCAGAACTATACAGATGCCATAAAAAATATAGTTGATATTGCCGGTGGTATGGTTGCAACAATGCCATCATATGAAGATTTTGAGAATCCCGATGAGAAAGATATATTATTAAAATATTTAACAGGCAGGGATAGAAATGAAACCATAAACAGAATTAAATTATTCCAGACTTTAAGGGAATTCATTTCATCCCTTGGGTCATTATATCTTGCAGGAATGATTCACGCAGAGGGATCAATAGAGGCCAGCATACTTGAGTTAACCAGATCATATGATTATTCAAATAGCATTGCGCTCGGTGAGTATTCTGCAGGGATAAGGGATAAACTATAATTATAAATAATAATTTTAATCCATTTTGCCATGTCTCCCGTGACCTGAAATAAATTTTTTTGCACCATCCCTTACAGCACCGCCATCAATGGTTTTTTTACCAAATTCAGCTTCTATTCTTAAACCTTTATTCAACGATTCATAAAGTCCATTATAAAGTGAAAGACGGTCATTTATTAATGTATCCCATGGATATGAATCCATAATTTTTGCTATTTCAATGGCCTTTTCCAGCGCCTTTCCATTATCTGTTATATAATTCACCAGTCCAATTTTATAGGCTTCATCAGCAGATATAAGCTTGCCAGTTAATATCATATCAAGTGCCCTCCCAACTCCTATAATCTTCGGCAATCTCTGTGTGCCACCATCTATTAAGGGAACACCAAACCGCCTTTCAAGAAATCCAAATTTTGCATCCTTTCCAGAAATTCTTATGTCAGCAGAGAGTGCCATTTCCAGACCTCCTGCAACACAGTAACCCTCTATTGCAGCTATTAATGGCTTCTGAAAAAACATTCTTGTAAAACCCATTGGACCGTTTTTGTTAAGTACTTCTCCGCTCATTTTTTCCGCATCAGATAAATCTGCACCTGATGAAAAATTACCGCAATTCCCTGTTATAATGCATACATGCTGTTCATTATCTGAATTAAATTCTTCCATGGCATTTTCTAACATTTTGGATGTTTTATAATTCACGGCATTTCTTACATTTGGTCTGTTAATTGTTACTATGGTTATTCTGTCTTTTTTATTTATAATAACCTCATCCATTTTGCTAAAATATATAAGTATAATATTAAATTAACCCTAAGTAAAAATGTAATTTCCTTCCTGTTATAATTGTTCTTATCTAAAAGATCCTTCCATTTCTTGAATATATTACTGTCATGGAAATCATTCATTGTGTTGATATGTTTTAGAATCATGGCCAGATGAATAAGATGATAATGTTTGCCAAATAGGGCATTAAAGACATTATACAGAAATATTTTTAAAAAAATGTTTCTTATTTTGGATATATGTTTTTCTGGTAATCTACAATTTTTTAGTCCTAATTTTAGATATTCTGCCTTATATATCAGGTCAAAATAATCTGCATTTTATTGATTTTAATTCGTTAAAATATTGGCATACCAACATTAATTTTCTACTTAAGCTTTATTATATATAATCACTAGACCTTATGCCAATTTATTATAATTTTCGAATATTATCTTTTATAATTCTTTAATTTATTATCTACAAATCCTTTAAATCTTTATTATTTCTTCATTACAGAATATTATATTCAATGGTTTATTGGAGCATTATCATTATTTATGTCAATTAAATCGCCCATTCTTCTTATAATTATAATAGTTTTTAACAACAGGATTGAATTCTTTATATGTATTTGTATAATTAATTCAACTATAATTATATTTCATTACAATTTAAATGAAATATATGAATATTCCTTATATCATTAAATTATTTTATGTATATGCAATCCCTGTTTAATTCCTTTATGGATGAATAGCCTGCAAGACCCATTTCCAGATCCATTTCAGACCTCAAATAATTCATATAGCATTCAACACCACGCTGACCTGCAACGGATAATGCATATGCATAGGGCCTTCCTATTAAAACTGCCTTTGCCCCAAGAGCGAGGGCCTTCACAGCATCTGCTGCATGCCTTATTCCGCTGTCAAATAATATACTTCCATTTATTTTATTGTTTCCTGTTATTTCATTTAACGCATCTATTGAGGGGATAGCCCCATCAACCTGTCTGCCACCATGGTTTGATATAACCACAGCATCGGCTTTTAATTCGAATGCCTTTTTTACATCCATATATGAAGATATACCCTTAATAATTAATGGCAGGTCAGTCCATTTCCTTATTTCTGAAAAATCCTCCCATGTAAATCCGGGATTAACATATACAAATAAAAATTCCTCTATTGCATCCTGAATATTATCCTCAGGATTTTTTCCAAGCCTTGACCTAAATTCAGGATCAGTTAAATAATTTGCAATTCCCTCACCCTCCAAAAATGGGAGATATGCATTCTTTAAATCTATTTCGCGCCAGCCAAGCATTGTTGTATCAACAGTTACCATTATAGCGCTGTATCCAGAATTATCAGCACGTTCTATCATGCTCTTCATTATTTTTTTATCCCTTCCTGGATAAATCTGGAACCATTTTTCACTATTTTTATTTTCCTTAGCTATATCCTCTATGCTTACAGATGAAACCGTGCTCAAAACAAATGGCATTTTTAAATTTGCTGCAGCCCTTGCAGTGGCCATTTCAGCATCCTTATGAAGTATTGATTGCACACCTATTGGGGCGAGTATAAATGGGGTATCAAATTTTTTACCAAATAATTCTATGGAAATGTCCCTACCTTCAACGTTCCTTAAATATCGTGGTCTGATATAATATCTTAAGAATGCTTTTCTATTCTCATTCATTGTATCCTCATTTCCCGCAGCACCCTCTAGGTATCCCCAAGCATTTTTATTTAAGGTTTCCATTGCAATTCTTCTCCAATCCTCTATTGAGATTGGTAAATCATAATTTTCATTGGTTTTGGTATATATTTTTAGCTGCGATTCTATTCCATAATTCATAATAATGTTATTGTAAATATAATATAAAAGTTTAGTATAAATTACATAAAAGTATGTTAATTTTTCTTACCACTTTTATCTGGGTTTGTTAATTTATGGGCTGAACTCCTTACCAAATATCTTCCTGGATATAATTAATTTCTGTATATCTGGAGTGCCATCGCCAAGCAGAAATCCCCTTGAAATCCTGAATTTTCTCTCCAGGGATGATGTTTTTGAATATCCGGCAGCACCAAGTGTTTGAAGGGCATCACTAACAGCATTGAACGCAACCTCACATCCATACCCCTTAACAGCCGCACTCTCTATTCTGTTATCCATGCCATGGTTCTCCATGGAAAGTGCCCTGTAGGCAAGTGCCCTAATTGACTCTATTTTTGCCATATCATCGGCCAGCCTGAATGATACGGCCTCAAATTTTGATATTGGCATCCCAAAGGCCCTCCTCATCTTTGCATATTCAATGGCTTCAGACAGTGCACTTTCGGCTATGCCAATCGCATATAAACCAACATGAACCCTCTGTATTGAAAGAATGTCCATTAAAAGCTTAAATCCCTTATTTTCCTCTCCAACCAGATAGGTATCTGGAACCCCTACATTATTCATTCTGATGCCACCAAATTCGCCCTTAAACATATGTGCCATATTTTCTATTTCATATGTTTCAATTCCATCCATGGAACTGTCCAGCATAATAATGCTTATACCACTGCCAGTTCTGGTTGAAACCATAAAAATATCAGCAATACCTGGATTGCTGACAAAGGCCTTTTCCCCTGATATTATATATTTATTTTCTGATTTATGGGCCTCGGTTGTTATATGGTATGCATCCGAACCATGCCCCGGTTCTGTATATGCCCCGCATATAACAGAATTACCTGATAAATACTTTTGTATATATTTTTCCCTTAAACTTTCATCACCTATATGTGGAAGCAGCCTTGAAAAGTGCATGGTCAGAAAAGCAGGTAATGGGAACTCATATTTCCCCATCTCCTCGGAAATAATTCCAAGCATTACATCATCAACATTTTCATTAACATCCATGGGAAGTGTCAGCGGCAACAGCATCCCGGATAAATCCTTCATAATCTTCACTGGAAATTCGCGATTATCAAGATAATGCTGATAGTTTGGAACATAATTTTTCTGACAGTACTCATCAAAGTTATTCTTTATGAGGTTCTCCTCATCACTGAGTTTTCCACTAAGATCCATTTTATTTACCCCTCCATTTTATTTTTTCCTTATTAATAAATGCCCTCTGGGCGTTTTTAAAATCCTGAGAGCTGGCATTTATGGCAAGATAATTACCGGCAAGCCTTTCAAGACCCCTAAATTTTATCTTATATTCATTTATGATTTTCTTTGTATTTTTAATGGACATTGGTGAATTTCTTCGAATTTTTTCAGTAAATTCATATATCATAAATGGTAGTTGTTCAGCTGGGACAACAAGATCCACAATGCCTATATCCCTGGCAGTCCTGGCATTAATCCATTCTGATGTTAAAAGATATCTAAATAACCTTCTTCCCATAAGTGAAATACCGTGAGAAGATGCAATTGGTGGAAGTGCACCAATTAATCCCTCGGGAACAGAAAAAACTGATCTATCACTGGCTATTACAATGTCAAACAGCATGTTAAGCTCACAGCCACCACCGAAGGCAATACCATCAACTATGGATATTATTGGTTTATTTGTGCTGTTAATTTCATCTATCAGTGGGTTGGCATAATGATCCAGCCATAATGACGCATCAATTGAATCTTGCCAGTTTTCCATCATTCTTATATCATCGCCTGAAGAAAATGCCCTGCCTGATCCTGTAATAATAATGGAAAGAACATTGTCATCACTATTTGCCCTCTCCAGGGCAAGCCTTAATCCCTCCCACATTTGATCATTCAGTGCATTAAGTGTTTCAGGCCTATCCATGAGAATATGAGCATAATTATCCACAGATCTATACTTTACAGGGCCAAAATCCATTATTTCAGAGTTATATTTATAAAAACCTGTACCTGTCAAGGTACCCAGATTTTTTTTATTAACCATTTTTAATAATTTTCCACATGGTTTATATAAATTAAGCCTGTATTTTTTGTAATTTTTATCAAGGTTTTCAACTATATTATTTATTCCTATGCTGTCGGCCATGGAAAATATTCCTTTTTGAGAGCCGTAATCCTGTTTAAGGAACATATCCAGATCTGCTGGCTTTACATACTTAACAAGAAATGATGCAAGGTTAATTACAGGAGATATTACATCGTATGGATTTATGTCATAAATATCATCTTCTGGAATTAGGCTGGTTCTATCAATATAATTCCTGAAACCATTAATCATATCTTTATTGTGATGATATGCATTATACATATTTTCAGGGATATCTGGTATATTTAGCCCCAGGGATGCGTACCTGCCAAATACTTTATCAATTCCAAATACATCCATAAGCTGAAATATACCATGAGTAAATCCAAATCTAAATTTTAATACACCATCAATGGTTTTTTTATCAAATCCATTATTAATTAACTGAATGCCAGAACTAAAAAAATTAGCTTGAAATCTATCAAGTACATTAATTCCAGAAACATTTTTTATCAAAACGGTATTATATCCAATTTCTTTAAGGAGATTAATAATTTCATGTGTTTTTTTATGCCCAATGTATTTACCAGGCAAAAGTTCAGTAAATGGCGTGAATGTAAGTTCCGGAAAATTTATTATATTCAATCCTGATAAATCAATGGGATTTTCTTCTGATAAAAGGGTTTTTAAATTTTCTGGAATAATACAAAGTGTGCCATGAAAAGAACTTTTTAACTTATTTAGCATCTCCACAGCATTATTATCTTCTAAATTTATAAAAAAGAAAATTATTTCTGCAGGCATTATATCATTTATATTTTCAATGATATTTATATGGTTTAATCCTGCTATCTGTTCATTTTTAACACTATTTTTATTCATTCCTGAAGTGTAATAAAAAATTGATTTATACTGTAATCTTCTACATAGCGATAAAAATTCCTGATTAATTTTCCGAGAATACAAAATAATTCCAATATTTTTAATCATAGTACCATGAATTAAACGTTTTTATTCTAATATATTTTTCCGGTAAAACATAACATAACTAAAATTAAAGTCTATATTCAGGGGAATTACTATCATACAGATATAATTATTAAATAATAAAGAGATATAGAATTATATGCCCATATAACCATATTACCATAAAATATTTATTGCGATTTATAATATAATTGGTAAAAACAACCATCATTTTGGATGATAATATATACAAAGAACTTATTGATGAATCTATAGAAAGATATGGTACATAAAAAAAACTTTCTCTATTAATAAACGAAAAATTAAGGAACTGTAATAAAAATAAAAACATAGAAAAAGATAAACTCAAATTGACATATAGGCTTGGGAGAAAATTAACAAATACTGAAATAGACAAAGCAAATGAGGAATACAGGGAAAAACAGGACGGAAGCCATAATAGATACAAATGTATTAATCTATGAATTCATTGAGGATTCGGAATACCACAATGATGTAAAGAGGTACTAAATAAAATAGGCATTATAATAATACCAGAAATGGTTATAAATGAATTTATATATGTTTCATCAAGAATTGGTGTTCCTTTTAAAATTATAAAAAATAAGATTGTTGAAATTCATAATTCTTATCAATCAGAGGTAATAGAAATAAAAAATGATTATATTATTAATAGA
>NZ_LKBG01000233.1 GCF_001402945.1 Acidiplasma aeolicum | reverse complement strand
AATTTTAAACATTGCAGCTGTGGCAAAACCCTCGCCGATGGCAAGTACAGAACCACCTATCAGGGAGGCAAGCCCGCTGATGCCTCCCAGGTACGCACCCATGAAAAATGATTCAAGGACCATCCATGTTCCAAGGCCTCCAATTCCGGGGAATAAACCGGATAGTGATGAAAAAATAAAAAATTTTCCGATTTTATTGGCACTGCTGGAATTCTTTGATACCATGCTGAAGTATTCCGCACCGGTATTGCCAACGGACATAAAAAGGCCTGTTTTTGCTATGGAATGCCCCATTGCGAAGATTACTACTGAAATAATTATAAACATCCTTAATATGTGATCATTAAATGTAACATAAAGGCCAATGGCTGACAGAAGGGTGCCGTTATTCTCTATGGTGCTAAACCCACCCAGTGATTTCATATTTTCCGATATATAAGCATAGAGTGATCCAAATATAACAGATATCACACCTATGGCGGTAAATAGGATTCCTATGGTCTGTGATTGTGGTGATAATAATGCGATTTTTGTTATGCCATATACACCCATAAGCGTCATGGTGGCGCTGAAAAGTGCAGATGAATTTGCCGGGGCACTTCCATGTGCTATTGGAAGCCACTCGCTTATCATAAATGGTGTTAACCCCATTTTTGACATTGCACCAATGGTAAAAATTAAAAGTACATAATCATTGGTTAGGATGTTAAATCCAAAATTGCCGGTATAAAAATATGACATAACCGCTGCTGTAATAATAAAAACTGTGGATATTTCAGAGAAAAACATAAAAACATAGGCCTCAGCATCATTCCTTTTATTGACAGCAACGGTAACATATGCAGGTATTGACATAATTTCCCAGCCTGTTATGAATATTAAAAAGTTTGATGAATAAAGTATAACCATCATGCCTGAAATTGTTAAAAGGAAAAGCGGGGAAAGCCATTTTCCGTAGGATTTTGAGTAGGATATGGAATATATTGATGATATTATCCATACGGCGCCTGAAATCATGTAAAAGTACGTTATATAATTATATCTGTTAAATGTGATAAAAATAAAGGCAATTGAGGATATTACGGATAATACATATGCAAACGTTCTGTATTTAATCGATACGGGTACAGAAATAAAAATTATTACAAGTGGAATATAATATAATATATTTATATTAATCACCTCTGTACCTTAAAATTGCAGATATGATTGAATATGGCGTTGGTGGGCAGCCAGCTATTTCCACATTGAATTTTTTATTTATGCCTGAGCCAATAATTCCACCTGAAAGTGTGCATGCCCCCATTGCTATTACTATTTTTGGATCTGGCATTGCGTTATATGCCTCCTCTATTATTTTTTCCATGCCGTTTGTATAAACACCCATAATAACAAGGGCATCGGCATGCCTTGGAGTTTCAGCCTCAAATATGTTAAACCGGTTTGCATCATACTGTGGAGAAAATATCGATTTTAATTCTGCATTGCATGCACCGCATGTGCCTGAGTCAATAGGATACAGGTAAAATGATCTTTTAAATATTTCAGGCATTTTTCCATGGATGTTATATATATTCTGGTTACCGGTTGGTCTTAAATCGCACCTTCCACAGAAAATGCATTTTTCCTTAATCCATGTTCCATTACTTATGGCACCTGTTGGGCAGTCATAACTGCTTTTTCCCTCAAGAACTGATGGATAATCAGGTTTAAACATGCTTTCATCGGGATTTTTTTCAGTTTTTATTCCCTTTTTTATACCGTTAAGAAACCATAGTGTCATATAAAATTCACCCCCATTTCAGAAACCCATATGCCAAAACTTTCCCATACAAAAAAGAAATCTGTGAAGATATTACCAGGCAGTGCCTTTTTAAATGCATAAAGATTAAGAACCGATGGTGATGACATTATTATATCAGATATTCTGCCATGATCAATTTTAACATAATAAAATATGTCTCCCTGCGGGGATTCAATTCTGGCGGCCCCCTCACCAGATTTATTTAAATCATATTTTTTCATGTAATGTTTTTTAATACCTGTATTTAATATTATATCACATGCTGAAAATATTTCATTGCTTCTAACCATGAATCTTGCAAAAACATCACCGGAACTGTACGTGCATATCTTATAACCATCATAGAGTAATGATTTTGAGTCAATTCTGGCATCATACTTAAGGCCGGCTGCCCGGGCAGCAGGGCCAATGGAATTTACATCCTTATATATTCCATTCTCCTGTAGCCTGTCCATAAATATCTTTGATGCCAGGAGGTCATTATACAATAATCTGAATTCCTTTTCAATATCACCAATTTCTTTTAAAACATAATCAATATTCCCATTAACCATGTTTATTAAATTTGCACCGAAGAAAAATCTGTGCCTGAATGATACTGAAATGATCCTTGATACCCTTTCTATAATGTAAGAGACCTGCTTCTCTGGTACGGAAAAACCTGCAGACTCACATAATCCCTTAATGACATGCAGATTTGATCTTATCCTTTCAAGTTCTATTTCAATTATTCTTTCATTGTTTGAATCAGAATTTTCTATTTCCAGGGCATCCTCAACTGCAAGCAAAAAGCATACTGAATTTGATGCGGCATGGTATCCATTTACCCTCTCTATTTTTAAAAGTGCAGTGTATATATCATCATTAATAATTTTAATATCCCTCATCTTATAAGATGGATTAACATCAACATTTTTTATTATCTCGCCTGGGGTTTGAAGGGTAAATCCTATGGATTCCTCAAGGCCGCCAGCAGATGGTCCATATGCAAAATTTATCTCATCTGGATTTTTTTCATACATTCTGCTTTCTTCATCCATTACTGAAATAAAGCCCTCAGAGTATATACTGTAATTTTTATATTTTCCTATCAGCCTGCCAGATTTAATCCCATTTTTATAATATTTCATTTATTATCACCAGAAATACAATTCCAATAAAAATGGCAATAATACCTGAAATAAGGGGTATTATGGAGCCATTTGTTTCATTATACTTATAATCCCCCTTAAATATCATTTTTGAAACATTCAAATTAATGGAGACAAAGGCAATAAAAATTGAGATTAAAATAATTATGAACTGTGCATAGTAATGTATTGTAATCACCGAATAAAGTATAAGAAATTCTCCAAAAAACGTTCCATATGGTGGTGTCCCGGTAACAGCAAAGGATGATATTAAAAGGGATGAGGAAACGATCTTATTTTTCATAAATCCTGAGATATTATTAATATCCTTCGTCCCGGATATCTTCATAATTTCTCCGGTTGAATAAAATGCACCAGCCTTGCCAAAACTGTGGGCCAGTAAAAGAACAAGGGAGCCAACAAGCCCGGCATATGTACCTGTACCAATGCCAATTAATGCCATGTTCATATTCTCCATTGTTGAGTATGCGAACATTCTCTTGTAGTTGTGCTGGTAGGTTAAAAACAGCGCCGCAAATAAAACTGATACCGTGCCTGCCCACACGAATATTTCAGGCATGGGATATATCTCATATATTCTGTAAAGTACATAAAGTGCTGTTGGAAGTAAAACACCGGAAAACATGGCACTGACCGGGGCAGGTCCCTCACTGTGCGCATCCGGAAGCCATGTGTGCATTGGAAAAACCCCCACCTTGGTACCAAATCCAACAAGGGCTATGCCAACAGCAAGCCTTACAGGCAGATCACCCGTGCTGGACCGGTATATAATTGCGGTAACTTCCAGTGTATGGAATGAATAATATATGAGTATTACAGATATAAATGCAAATGTAACCCCTGCAGAAACTATAATTATGTAACGCCATGTGGCCTCAAGCGATGCATCATTTTTTTCTGTTATTATTAATAGTGCTGATGATATGGTTGTTGTTTCAATACCCACCCACATGAATCCATAATTATTAACCATAAGTGCAAATTCCATTGAGATGTAAAAAAAGTTCATCAAAAGGTAATAATTTTTTTCTGTAATTCCCCTATTCTCGATTCCCTCTATGTATTTTCTTGAATAAAGTAGTGACATTAAATATACTGATGAAACCATTAGAATGAATATAAAATTTATCCTTGTTATGAAGAAAAACCCTTTATAATTAAGGCTGAAATACAATGGTATTAGCATTATCATTTCCAGAATGGCCCCGGCAACAGATGCATTTTTAATGCTTTTATAAAAAGCGCCCGCTATAAGTGGAATTATAAGTATAATTAAAGGTACTATTATCATCCCCTCAACTCCTCCATTCTTTCATGTACATTTTTTTCAATGCTTATAACAGAGAATATTACAACAAGTATTAGCACATCTAGAAAAACACTGCTTTCTATTATTATTGGAACCGGCAGCAGAAATGTTCCAAGGATGATCAGTGAGTTTTCCTCCTCCACATAGCCAAGGATCTGTGCAATGGTTCTTCTTCTAGATGCAATTAAAAACAATCCCTGAAAGAATAATAGAAGTGGGAATAGTATTATGTTCTTTACAGGGAATATGATGGTTTTTATTTTTATAAAAGAAATTGAGTATACAATAAATATTGATGCTATTATGAATATGAGGTCAAGTATTAGCAGGTATGTTGTGCTTACCCTTGGCTCATACACATAGCTCAAACTCCTTGGTATTCTTTTTATTAAGAAATATGTAACCAGAAATACCCTTAAAATTATTACAAGAATGCCAAGTATTATAAATGTATAATTTTTTAGCATCATACCAAGCATGAAGGCTATAATTGCAATAATAAGCGATTGAAATGCCAGTGTTAAAACCATAGATCTAAGATACTTGTTGCCCTGAATGTAAAATCCGGTGATAACAAGTACAGCAGATATTAAATAAATAAGTGTATAAATTATGTTCATCCAATCACCTCTGTTAAAATCAGGAAAAGTATTGAGAAAATAAAGGCCACAGCAAGAAAGTCTACAACCTTAAACAGTCTTAGCTTGGCCATGGTTGTATCTATTATAAGCACAATAATTATGAGAAACATCCATTTTAAAAACATTACAGGTATGTTTAATAAGAAATCTGGAAATGTGTTTGTTATTCCCCACGGTATTAAAAACACATTTAACAGGACCGACCCAAGCAGATACTGTTTAATGTATGAAGACCATTTATTTACTGCAAGCAGCTTGCCACTGTATTCATAATCTATTCCAGAATCTATCATTCCCATTTCCTGGAGACCCTCACTCTGTGTGGGTATCCTTCCAGATTCATAAATGAAAATCATGAAAAACGCAAAAATGGCAAAGATATGAACAAGGCTAAGATTTGATAATGGATGGGATATCAGATAATTATTGGTTACATAGGGATTGTTTGTGCCCGTTATAAGTGCCACTGCAAAAAACACCGTTATAAGTGTCCCCTCACTAAAAAAATTAAATGATAAAATCCTTGATATTCCAAGGGATGAAAAATTGCTTCCCGAGTCCATGGTACCAGCAATTTTAACAAATGCCGCCGCAGAAAACAGTATTGCACCAGCAAAAAAATCGCCCGATGCGGTAAATATAATGGGCCTTGACATAAATACGGGAATAATAAGTGCAATTAAAGAATATATGCCAAAGGCAATATAGGGTGCGACTATAAAAAGCCGTGTTGATTTAAAGCTTATTAATGTCTCCTTTTTAAGGAGCTTAAAGATATCATAATATGGCTGAAATATGCTAGGTCCATGCCTTGATTCAATAATGGCCTTTAACCTCTCAAAGATACCTGCAAATAACGGGGAAGCAAGAATAACGAATAAATATTGAGATAATGTCTCCACAACCAGATGAATCATGGGTATCACCAAGTAGACGTCATCAGCCCTCTGGCATTGTGGAGACGTCATTCCATACCGGTATATTATTTTTCATTATTTAAAATTTATTTTTAATTTGCTTACATATAATGACATTTATAATATTAAAATGGTCCTAATTTTTAAATAAATTTAAAAAAAGGAATTTAAAAAATATTCATAAAATTAACTGCTGTATTCAAAGTCCTTTTCCTCTATTGTCCCCTCCTCTTTAACATGTTTGGTAAGGTACATTACAAGTGTTATAAGGCCTACAACGAGCAGATTTATGCCAAGCCCTATAAGGCCTATGTAAACCTCAAAGAAGTATTTATAGAATGATACTGTTAGATTCATCTGGACCAGCATTATAACAGTTATAACAAGGCTTACGAACCATCCTATTCCAACAGACCACTTGTTTAATTTCCTTGTGTATAATGAAAGAAAGACCGCCGGTAATGTTTGAAGAACAAATGCACCGCCAAATGTCTGTAAGAATATTATCTGCCTTGATGCGGCTGGCACAAATGAGAATAGCAGGGCACCAAGAATAACAACCACCACCATTATCCTTGTAACAACGGATTGCCTTGCGGATGAGGCCTTTGGATTTATGTATTCAAGATAAAGATTTCTTGTAATAAGGTTTGCGGACGCCAGTGCCATTATGGATGATGGTACTATGCTGCCTATCACAACCGCGGCAAATGCAAAGGATGAGAACCATGATGGGAACATATGTTCTATTAGATACGGAAATGCAAAGCTGCTTGCTGGTGCACCATGCTTACCGTCAAATGGCATTCCTAGAACGGCAACTGCGGCCACACCCAATAATGTGACAAATAGCAATAAAACGCTGTATAACGGTAAAAGGGATGAATTCTTTTTTATTGTGTTTGCATCCTTTGAACTTAAGGCCCCGGTAAATGCATGAGGATACAGGAATAGGGCAAGTGCAGACCCAAATGCCAGTGTAACGTAGCCGGCATCGAGTGCAGGGGATATATTAAGGTTTAATCCGGCTACCTTTGCATCCGAAAATATTGTGCCAAAGCCTCCGAGTTTTATTGGCACAACAATTATTATTGTAAGAACAGCAGCCCATATAAGAACATCCTTAACAATGGCTGTCAGTGCTGGACCCCTTAGGCCACTTATAAGTGTAAATCCTGCAACAAAGAGGAATGCCACTATAAGGCTTAACTCAACGGGAAGCTTCATTGAATCCAGTAATACCTCTATGCCAACTATCTGCAATGCTATATATGGCATTTCGGCAACAACACCTGTTAGTCCAACAAGAAGGGCAAGAAATCTTGATGAAAATCTATCCTTTACATAATCCCCTGCTGTTATGTATCCCTTATTTTTTGAAACCGCCCATAATTTTGGCATGAATATATAAACTAACGGATACACAAGAACAACATAGGGTACTGCAAACATGGCAAGCCCGCCGGCTGATGCCTCAAGGCCCGGCACCGCTATAAGTGTGTATGCAGTATATATATCACCACCTATAAGGAACCATACTATTACGGTACCAAACCTCCTGCCGGCCAGACCGTATTCAAGTTCATTTTCAAGACTTGCAACCCTCTTCCAGAATACGGCAAGGAAACCCACAACAATGGCAAAACCTATAAGGCCGAAGAACAGGATATAATCGAGATCATTGTACATGCTTATCACCATTTTCCCTTCTTTCATTTAAATATACTATGCTTGTGAACAGCGCAGTTAGAAATATCCATAGCATCTGAAACCAGTAGAAGAAAGGAAACCCACCAAGAGATGGGGAACTCCTGTTGTACAGTGTTATTCCAAAAAGCAATACTATAAAAGGTATTGCCAGTAGTATTATATTTATTACTTTCATTAGTAGGCTCATATATTATAAATATTTAAACTTTACCTAGCATTTATTATACGTAATCATTTTATTATTATCTTCTAAAAATTGCATAAAAAATTTTTTAAGATTTTTTATCAGTAATCATAATAATTTTATTAAGCCTTAACTAAATATTTATTTAATTCCATTTCATTAACATTATGTGTTTAATGAAGATGAGGTTGTTGAAAAAATTAAAACGTTCTTAAAGAGCAGGCTTAATGGTAAAATCGCGGTGCTTGGAGTCAGCTCTGGAATAGATAGCTCCTTGGTTTTAAAATTACTTTCGGTTTCAATAAATACAAATAAAATTAAGGCAATTTTTATGCCTGATAGATTTACCAGGGAATCAGATTATGATGATATAAAGGCACTTGAAGATAATACCGGTATAAGGATAGAAACCATTAATATAGAGCCTGTATTTTCTTCATATATTTCAATTTTGGGACACACCGATAAAAAAATTGAGGGAAATTTAAGGTCAAGAATCAGGGCCACCATACTGTATTATTTTGCAAATCAGTATAACGGCCTTGTAATAGGAACAACAAATCGTACCGAGTATCTTCTTGGATATTATACAAAATTTGGTGATGGTGCATGTGATATTGAACCCATTGAATTCCTTTATAAAACAGATGTAAGAAAAATATCAAAATATCTTGGCATACCAGATTCTATAATAAACAAAAAACCCTCAGCAGGTCTCTGGGAAAACCAGTATGATGAGGATGAGCTCTCAATGCCGTATGATAGGGTTGATCAGATCTTAATTGATATATTTGATAAAAATATACGAAAGGATACTGACGATTATAAAAAAATTATTGGCATATATAACAATTCCGAGCATAAAAGGAGAATGCCAGAAACACTGAACTAAAATGTTTATATCGACAATTACATATGAATACTACGAGATAAGTTTTATTTTAATAATAGCAGCGTTTTCCATACCAATATCGAGGAAGGCATCAACTGTATACATACCGGTTCTCATTGTATTTGGCCTGATTTTTGGGCCGGTTCTCGGATTAATATCACATGGCTTTGCCATCTATTTATTATCATCATTTGGAACTGTTGGAATAGGCCTGCTTGGTCTTGTAATTATCCTTTATTATGAATCACATAATATAAATCCAAGAATTTTAAGGAGATACCTTTATAAAATTGCCTCCCTAGATACTATAGGTATGGTTATTACTGCAGTGGGTGCTGGGATATTCTTCTCAATTTTAACAGGTGCACCTTTTATAATAGGATTTTTATTTGGTGCAATCATTTCCCCAACCGACCCCGCATCACTGATTCCGACCTTCAAAAAAATAAAAATTAGGGATGATGTATCTGGAACTTTAATAGGAGAAAGCCTTTTTAATGATCCGCTTGGCATAATACTTTTAACAATAGGGATCGCCCTTACAGCACCAAGCGTATCGTATTCCATGCTTTTTACATTTCTTTATAATCATACAGGAATTATATTTGGCTCAATCTCATTTCTTATGCTGGAAATAGCCGTACCATCTGCCATAGGAATAGGACTTGGATTTATTATAATATACTTAAACAGGTATTTTAATTTTGAAAACCTGCTGGTTGCACTTACACTGGGTATTGTCCTATTTGAATTTACATCACTCCAGGCAATAAGCATAACACCATTTCCAGCCATAATAGCAACAGGTGCAATAGTTGGTAACTATTCTGATAAAAGCATATTCTGGAATCGTGAGACAAGCTTTAATGAAAATTTATCATTTATGGCACAGTCAGTTATTTTTATCCTCCTTGGAAGTATTCTGACACGTGTGCAGCTTATTAATTATATATTCTTTGGGTTTATAATATCCTTAATTGTTATATTCGTTATCAGGCCACTTGCGGTATTTGCATCCCTAAGCATTTTTGATTTTAGCAAGAATATAATAAAATTTGATACCAGAAGCAAAATATTCATGTCACTGGTAGGACCGCGGGGGGTTGTTCCTGTTGTGCTTTCAACCGTACCATTTGTCATAGGCTCACAGGACCATATAAAAATATTGATACAGTACGGTGCAATTATATATGCATCAGTCTCATTTGTTGTTTTAATATCAATAATACTCCAGACCATCTATGTCCCATATATTGGAAGGATCCTATTTGGTGATGATAAGGGTGATGAGGTATCATAAAATTTATACGCCATTCTGTAATAACCATGTAGGGCCGATAGATCAGCGGTAGATCGCTTCCTTGGCATGGAAGAGGGCAGGGGTTCAAATCCCCTTCGGTCCATTATATAAAAATTAAAAATTCCAAAATAAATTTTAAAAATCAAAACAAACAGGAAACTAAAATTTTAAAACAATTAATACGTGATAAATATACTGCTGAAACATTTCTAAATAATTAATTATAAAAATACCTGAATTAATTAAATTTATACATAATTTGTAAAAAGTTTTTAAATAATATGATTTATTTAAAAAAAGCATGAACACAAAAACAATTGATGTATTAAGATGGCTTGCAATACTGGGCTCATCCATATGGGCAGGAATTCACATGACACTGCTTGGTATAAAATTACCATACATAGTAAAGGTATTTTTTGGATTTGTAATTGCAATATCCATAGTATCCGCAATGATATACGTTAGTGATAAAAAGAGTTTTTATCTTCCTGTTTTTATTTTTTATATTCTTGATACAGCCTTATTGCTTGAATCAAGAATAACCATTGCCCCGGTATTTGGAAAAAGATTGCCATGGACTGCATCTGCCCTGGACAGTATAATTTTGGATGTTATACTGATTATATTATCCGGCATCATATATTTTATTGGAAGAAAATCCAATTAATCCCTTATTTTTATTGTACTATGGCCTAAAACTTTAACTTATATAATCAAAACCTTAATTATATTTTTAAGTTTAGGTTAATTAAACATTATACAGGTGCAAACATTTTGGCCACAGGTCGTTAAGGTCTACCCAGAGGTATACCCATTTATCAAATTTGGAGGTGGCAAAGTATATGAAATCAAAGCTTGAGAAGCTTTTTCAGGCAAAAATAGGTTTAAATAAAAAGGTTCAAAAAATACATGAACCTGCACATATACTTAATGGGGCTGGCCGGGTTTGAACCGACGACCACCTGGTTATGAGCCAGGCGCTCTACCTAGCTGAGCTACAACCCCTTCCAAGCATTATTACTTTTTCACTTTTAAATCTTTTTAATGAGCGCCGTCAGTCGGGTTTGAACCGACGACCGCTCGGTTAACAGCCGAGTGCTCTACCTACTGAGCTATGGCGGCACTGTTATTAGTAATTACATTCTTATTTTTAAGATTTTCCGTTTTTAAATATTAATAAAATTAAAATTCAAATCTTAATTTACCATCCTCATTTATATTAACTCCATTTATTTTATTTATAACTAATTTGATTCTGTATTTATCCTCCATTATGGAATGTTTTTCAAATAATTTAGCCGCATCATTTGTAAAAAACAATCCATCATTTGGGCCGCACCCTGAGGGTTTTAGATACATCCTCATTTTTATATTGGAGAGTTCTTTAAGATCCTCTGTATTTAAATAATCCTTAATAGCATATACAGAAATTATCTCAACATCCATTTCTGAATCATTTTTAATGCCAAGTTTTGATGATAGATATAATGATCTGATGGGTATATAAAATCTTGATGCATCATCATAGGCAGGTCTTAAAAATTTTTCAGACTTGATAATCGAATCCACTTCTATCATTGTATGCATAATTTCATAATTATAAATAAAAATAATCATATTGAAAATAAAATTTACCAGATTATTATTTTTTCATGTTTTCTATTTTCTTTATTGTATCCATTAAAAACCATTTCAAAATCTGGATGATTCCATACCGGTATCTCCCCCCTAAATCTGGCCGGGGCATGTGGATCTATTGTAATAAGCCTTTTTATCTCATTTTCCCTTATCTTCCCGCGCCATACCTGTGACCACGCAATGAAAAATCTCTGCTCAGGTGTAAATCCATCTATATTTTTCCTTAATTCAGGATGTTTTTCCAGATGTTTTTTCAATGCTGCATAGGCTATTGTT
Source organism: Acidiplasma aeolicum (assembly GCF_001402945.1). Classification (GTDB taxonomy): domain Archaea; phylum Thermoplasmatota; class Thermoplasmata; order Thermoplasmatales; family Thermoplasmataceae; genus Acidiplasma; species Acidiplasma aeolicum. Next base: position 624 of record NZ_LKBG01000233.1, on the reverse strand, counting down.
ACGCCGCCTATATCCGCAATATTCTCCCCAAGTGTGAGCCTGCCATTAACCTTTAGTCCGGGAAGTATTTCCAGTGAACCATAAAGTTCTGCAATTTTATTTGCAATATTATTAAAGGCATCCTCATCCTCCCTTGTCCACCAGTCTGTTAAATTTCCATTTTCATCAAAATGACGCCCCTCATCATCATAACCATGCGTTATTTCATGTGCTATTATGCCGCCTATGCCACCATAATTCACCGGGTCATCCATATCAGGATCAAAAAATGGTGGCTGAAGAATTCCAGCAGGAAACACAATTTCATTTGCAAGCGGGTTAAAATATGCATTTACTGTGGGGGGTGTCATCTCCCACTCGGTATGGTCAACAGCCTTTCCTGATCTATTAATCTGCCTGTTTATTTCAAAAATTTCTGATCTGAATACATTTCCAAAATAATCATCCGGTCGGATTAAAAGACCCTTATAATCCCTGAATTTTTCTGGATAACCTATTTTTGTTGTAAACCTTGAGAATTTATTAAGTGCCCTTGATTTTGTTTCATCACCCATCCATTTTACATTTTTTAATCTCTCACTAAATGCATCCTTTATGTCATTAACCATTATTTCCATTTTTTTC
>NZ_LKBG01000232.1 GCF_001402945.1 Acidiplasma aeolicum | reverse complement strand
ATGAATAAAATATTAAAAATAAATATTTATTAAATATAGTCATCTCTTCTTACAATGTTTTTTGGACTTCCATTAAGGAAGTTTTTTATATTCTTGCAGGCATAAATAAACTGCTGTTCAATGTTATCTGACATGCCACCTATATGCGGTGTTATGATCACATTATCAGGTATTTTTTCATTTATTTTTGGTTCATCCCACCAGACATCGGTGAGATAATATGCGCTGCTATTATTTAAAAAATCAATCATGTCACTATGATTCACTATTTCAGCCCTGCCGACATTTATTATTGCATAGCCATTGAACTTTGAAAGCAAACTTTTATCAACAAAATTCCTTGTATATTTATTTAAAGGCAGTGATATTAATACAAAATCGGATAATTTCATTAATTCATCTGGCATCTTAAACTCAGATATATCATCAGGTTTATAGGTTCTTGTATATGCTATTATTTTCATGCCAAATGCATTTGCAAGTCCTGCAACATGTCTTCCAATTCCACCATATCCAAGTATGCCCAGTGTTTTGCCGTTTAAAACAATGTATGATTTATCATCAAGCCTTTTATAAATGCCATTGTGCAGCTCTGTATTTGACTGGCAGATTTTTCTGGTAAATGCAAGCAAAAGTGCCATAACATGCTCTGATACCGGCACAGACCATGCATCGGCATTGCTTGCAATCTTTATGTTTTCTGGTATTAATGAGAAATCCACATGGTTCACACCAGCAGATACGCTCTGCATAAATACTGTTTTCTTTGACGGTTTGGGCTGCCCTATGAAGAGCACTATGTCGGCATCATCAGAATATCCAGAAACGGTTTCGCATCCTGTAATTTTTCTGCATATTTCATTCATTTTTTCTTTTATTGAATTACCCAATATTGGGGTGTTAACCTGTACCGAGATTTTCATTATTGCATAGTTTATTATTGTTTTAAAAGTTTTTGAGGCAGGAAAATATTTTGGGTTTTTATGGTTAAAGCAGGAAAACATGGCTTAATCCATAGAAAATTCAGATATTATCATGCAATAATTAATGTTTTGTTAATCCCTGTTCAGTGAACATGTCATGCAGTGCGCCCCGCCATACCCACCGGTAATCTCGCTTAAATCTATTTTAATGACATCTATGCCGGCATCAAAAACCTTTTTGCTGTCCGGAAACATTCTCCCTGAATTCTCCATGTCATGAATTGCAATATTTTTCGTATAACTGTCAAGGGCATTTGTTTCAATTAATTTTTTTAGAACCTTTCTTGAATCCACTGCAATTATTTTTCTGTCATCCAGTGTTAAAAAATTTGATGAGTATGCAATCTGCTCGCCAACATCAAGGTCTATAACATTAAATTCCTTGGATTTTATGTAATCATATAGATTTGTTTCATGGTCCTTTTTATAACCATCCCCGGTTTTTACATAAACATCTCCATGTGCAAGTTTTGCAAGGTGTACCGATGTTATCGCAAGGCCATCACCGGCAATGTTGAAATACGTATCAAGGTGCATGTTTATCATGACATTGCTGGCATCAGAGAACTCATATGCAGGATTCCTGACAATCATAATCTCATCGAAATCAATAACGCCAGACCCAATGGCCTCAATGGCACCTGTAATGTCCGTTCTATTCCCTGTGCCTATGAGGGCAAAATCGCCGGCAGGGATAAAATCACCACCCTCGAAAAAACCATCATTAATTTTATTTACATTTTCATTGTATATATCCTTAAAGATAAACTCCATAATTTCAGGTTCAGCATCCCTCTGGCGCATTCGCATTCTTCCCATCAATATGCCGCTGGAAACTGCCTGCTGGTCTCTCATAAAATAGAGATTGGCCAGTGGAAGATTGGAATCGACAGTCGGATACTTTAGGGAATTAATATAATTATCCAGATTAATTGAAAATTTCATTAAAATTGCGTTAAAAAGTGATTCTGAATCAATATGATCTATGTTTTTTTCCAGATAATTCCTTGCTTCAAGTGCGGCCCGCTGGTTGCCTGAAAAGTTTATTTTAGACAGTGCAATATCCTCCAGTTTTTTCCTGAAATTCTTATCATCCTCTGATTTTTTAATTACAATATCCTTTAAAATGTCCACATGGACACCATTTTCCCTGAGCACATTAACAAGATTCTCATGCTCTCTTACAGCCATTGAATATTTAAAAGGCCTCTCAAAAAGAAAGTGTTTTGGGGCAAAAAGCGCATATGTTACCTCATTGCCCGGGGAGTGCATAACCACATTTTTTAAACGTCCCCATTCCCTGTCTATTTTCATGTGCTAAAATAATATATTGTCTATTAAAATTTTGGTATGAAAAATAATATTTAATAATCTTTTATTTTAAATATGGATTATTTTTTATTTCTCAGGTATGCATCATCCCCTGTTATCCAGTCTGTTCTTATCGGTGAAAATATATCAATATCAAGTGTGTCCTCAATGGCGACTGCCTCGTGCTTAACATTTGAAGGTATTCTTAAAATTTCACCCTCTCTGACGGTAATTTCAGAGCCATTTATCCTGAATTTTAATGCACCCTTCATAATCCATGTCATCTGCTCATTTTCATGGCTGTGTTCAGGCACAACAGCACCCTTTTTTATCTCAAGCCGGGCTATCATTACTTTATCGCCGTAAATCATCTGCCTTGATAATAGGTCGGTAAGGTTTTCCTTTTTAACACCATCCCATGTAAATTTTGTTAATTCAGTCATTATTAATTGTAAACCATATCATTATAAAAACTTTATGAGAAAAACTTTTTCATTTATTTACCAATTTTTGGACTAAATAAAATTATTAATACACCTTATAACATTAAACATCATGATATCTTTAAAAAACAAAAATGGTATAGTATGTGCTGGGAGCAGCGGCATAGGTGCCGGTATTGTATCGGTTCTTGCATCATATGGTGCAAATATAACCACATTTTCAAGAAACACTGATAAATTATTAAGGGTAAAGAACGAAATACTTAATAAAACCGGAAATGAGATTAACATAATAAAGGCTGATCTTTCCAGTAAAAATGACTTATTAAATGTTATAAAATCCTCAAGGGAAAGGTATGGAAGCATAGACTTTCTGGTAATGAACTATGGAGACCCAAAGGTGGATGAATTTTTAAATCTTTCTGATGATGACTGGGAATACAATATAAACATGATGTTAATGTCAACGATTAATCTCACAAAATGGGCCCTTGAGGATATGATAAAATCAAAAAATGGCAGGATTATCTATGTTACCTCCATGACAACAAAGAATCCCCTAAAAAATTTTGCCATATCAAACACATTAAGGTCAGGCATAGTTGCACTGGGAAAAACATTATCAATAGAGCTGGCTCCAAAAAATATAACAGTTAATTCAATTTCACAGGGATATTTTTACACTGACAGGCTAAAAAACATTATAAGGAAAAATGCAAGGGATTTAAATATTGATGAAGCTGATGCAGAGAAATCAATACTTGAACAGATACCTGCAGGGCGTTTTGGTAATCCCCAGGAAATAGGCCATCTTGTTGCGTTTTTATTATCCGATGATGCATCGTACATAACTGGAACAAACATACAGATAGATGGCGGGGCGGTGAAATCAATTTAATAAACATATTTTAATTTTAATAATATTAAAATATTATTTTTTAATGTAAATTCATATGATACCAAGGGTAATGACCGTGGCCAGCACGGATTCAGGCGGTGGGGCTGGCATTATGGCGGATTTAAAGACTTTTACCGCAATGAAGGTTTTTGGCACGGCCGTTGTTGTTTCACTAACCGCACAGAACAGTGTTTCCGTTAAATCAATTTATGAACTGCCAGTATCATTTATAAATGATGAGATGGATGAAATTCTTGATGATATTGGCACAGACGCTTCAAAAACCGGCATGCTTTATTCATCAGAAATTATAAACGCCGTTTCTGAAAAATTTAAACAGTACGATGTAAAAAATATTGTTGTTGACCCTGTTATGGTTTCAAAAACCAATGTCAGGCTGCTGAGGGAGGATGCAATAGATGCCATGGTTAATAATCTCATGAAAATATCATATTTAATTACGCCAAACATACCTGAGGCAGAGGTCATATCAGGTCAAAAAATAAACAATGCAATGGATATAAAATCTGCCGCAAGGGTAATTTATGAGAAGATAGGCACCAATGTACTAATTAAGGGCGGCCATTACAATGGATATTACTCAGATGATATTCTCTATGACGGCCATGATTTTTACAGCTTTAAGGGTAAAAGAATAGAAACAAAGAATACACACGGCACCGGTGATACATTATCAGCATCCATAGCATCATATCTGGCAGGCGGCCACAATCTTTATGACTCTGTATCCATGGCCAAAAAATATATAGAGGGTGCGATAAAATACTCATTTCCCATGGGAAAGGGTTATGGTCCGCTTAACCATTTCTGGATGATAAAATGACAGGAAAAATATCCAAAAAATTTTTTGATGAGAATATAATATCAAGACTCGGTTCAGAATCAGATGACATAGTTGTTAGGCCTGAAAATGGTGTGGATGTTGGCATTATAAAATCGGGTGATAATTATATAGCGGTGACAACAGACCCCGTATCCATTAATATAAACTTTGGGCTTGAAAGGGCTGCATGGTTTGCATTCCATATACTTTTATCGGATCTTTACACCGCCGGCATGAGGGGAGGATACATGAGCATAGACCTTAATTTACCCTTAAAGATGACCGATTCAGAATTTAAAATTATCTGGGATGTAATAAACAGGGAATGCGAAAAATATGGAATATCCATTATAGCAGGTCATACAGCAAGATATTCAGGGACAGATTATCCCATGATAGGCGGTGCAACACTTTTTTCCATAGGCAAAAAATACATTACAACAAAAAATGCCAGGCCTGGAGACAAAATAATACTTGCCGGCAGTGCGGCCATGCAGACAGCATGCATGCTTCTTTATGCATTTCCGGAATATTCAAAAAATAAACTTGATGATAACACCATAAATGAAATAAATAATCTATTTTATAAACTTACATGCGTCAATGCCGAGATCATTTCAATTAATTTTGGAATATGTAATAGGGTCACATCAATGCATGACTGCACCGAGGGTGGAATATTAAATGCGGCATATGAGATAGGCATGGCCTCAGGCAATGGAATTTATATAAATGCTGATAAGATTTTAGTATATAATTCTGTTAAAAGAATCTGTGAAATTTTTAATATTAACCCATTAAGGACAATAAGCGAGGGGACACTTCTTATAACTGTCAGGCCGGAATATGCCGATGACCTGATCTCACAGTTAAATAAGGGTGGCATAGATGCATCAATAATTGGTGAGGTTCTTGATAAATCCTCCGGCATTAAAATGGATTGCATGGGCAAAAAAATTGATATAAATCCGGAGGACGATCAGATATGGACAGCGCTTGAAAAATATAGGGAAATGGGGGTAAGATAATGGAAATTAAGGGTTTATATCTGGTAACTCCTGATTATTATAATGATAAAATTTTTGATATAACAGAAAAAGCGCTTAAAAACGGTGCAAATGTATTGCAGTACAGGGATAAAACAAATAATTATAAAATCAGGATGTATGCAGGGAATAAATTTAGAAAACTTGCCGATGATTATGGCATTCCATTCATAGTTGATGATGACCCGGTGTTAATGGAGATTATTAACGCTGATGGCGTTCATATCGGCAAGGATGATGTGCCATTTGAATTTTTAAAGGAAAAATATAGGGATAAAATCATAGGGGTATCAACATACGGTGACATTGACCTTGCATTAAAATACGAAAAGCTTGGTGCAAGCTATGTTGCCTTTGGATCCTTTTTTAACACCACAACAAAAAAGGATGCAACAATGTGTGATATAAATATACTTGAATATGCCAAAAACATTAAAATTCCTGTTTTTGCCATAGGCGGAATCACACTTGATAACGTTGATACGCTTTTAAAGTATTCAATTTCCGGCGTGGCAGTGGTTTCTGCAATATACTCATCAAACGACCCTGCAGCTGCCACCAGGATGTTCATACAAAAATTAAAAGAATACAATAAATTATAATATTATTTATATATTGCCTCTTGGGTGCATATAAATGAAGATTGAGCAGGCCATGATCACGCAGCTGATGGTTCTTTTAAATGTCAAAAATGGGAAGTACCGGCCATCAGAAATATCAAAGGAACTTGGCATAACACTGCAGGGTGTTGTTTACCACATGAAGATCCTAAGGGATAAGGGCTATATAGGAAGTGACAATAAAATTACCAAGGAGGGTTTTGACTTTCTTTACAATGGCCTGAATACAATAGAGGATTTTGTTCACAGCAGCCTTATAAATATAGATGCCTCACTAATCTGGGAGGCAATTCCGGATAGGGACATAATACCCGGGCAGAAGGTGTATTTATACATGCAGGATGGCTATCTTCATGCATCACCAGATTTTAAAACGGGATCATACGGTGTATCATGCACGAGGAGCAATGCTGGAAAATGTGCCGGGATTACAGGGGTTAAGGGGTTAATAGATGTTAAAAAGGCAAAGATAACAATAATGCTTTTAAAAAATATTGAAAAGATAGAAAATCTGTGCGATTATGAAAAAATTATTTTACAAAAAGTGTCCTCTGTGGAATATGACCTTGCCGGGTCCGTGGGGGAACTTGCATACACAGTATTAAGGGACGGTGGAATTAAGAATAACCTTGAATACAATGCCATAGGTGCAGGCTTTGAGGCCGCAAAAAGGGGTTACAGCACTTTAATATTAATATCTGACAGGTTATTCCATTTCACCATAAATGATATAAGGGAGTTGCAGGCAAAAAATCCTGAAATAGAAATAAATTATATACATGTTTAATAAATATAAAAATAAAAATATATTAAATCAATTATTTATATTTTGACCTAGTCCTTTCTATAATTATAATTGCCTAAGAATAAAAATAAAAATTTTCCATTTTAAAAAATATTTAAATATAAGGTTAATATTAACTCTCTTGTTGAGGTGAAAAAATTTATGGAGGACGATGAAAGTGGTAGTAGGGGTGCACATAATTGCGGATTTATACGGTGTAGATGCAGGGTTAATATCTAGCGCTGACAGCATTTCTCCAATTATGGAAAATGCCATAAAAGAGGGGAATTTGACAAAAATCTCATCACAGTACTATCAGTTCAGGCCCATGGGGGCCAGTGGAATAGCGCTTCTGGCTGAATCCCATCTCTCATTTCATACATGGCCTGAATACGGGCTTGTTACCCTTGATATATACACGTGTGGTGATCGGAGTAATGCAGATAAGGCGTTCAATTATCTTTTAAATGTGCTTAAACCCACCAGCATAGAATATAAGAAACTTGAGAGGGGAAATAAAGTAGATGACAATGTTACAATAACGGATCCATCACTAATGCTGTGATTAATTGAAAAAATCCATAATTATATACCTTTTTTCCCTGTTAATTTATGATATCCTTGTTTTATTTTACAGAATAGATATTAGGTTTAAATTTGTCATAATTTTTGCCATATTAATTTCCATAACCGGCATATACCTTTCAAGCGATATATTTACCGATGTTGCCGCCAAAATTGGCAAAAAATTGGAATTCTCCGGAAAAACTGTGGGAATTTTAATTCTGGGCATTGCATCCGTTTTTGATGAGATTGTCATGTCCCTCATGGCCGCCCTTGAGGGTCATGGGGAAATCAGCTTTGGGTCAATCCAGGGATCAAATACACTTGTTATGCTTGCATTTTTCATTATTATACCATTTTATTATATGAAAACCTTGAAAACCTACCGCCTCGATGCAGTATTTATACTTGCATCATCAATAATTATCCTTGCATTCTCATTCATATATGAGGATATACCTGCATACATTGGCATTATTCCCATGATAATATTCATTATCTATTTTTATATTATAAACAGAAAAAATGTAAAAACAAATACGGCACCAGAATTTGAGGATTATCCATATATATACGGATTAATATCGTTACTTGTAATTGTTCTAGGATCCTATGCCATGATAAGCAGCGCAATTGTGATTTCAGACATTTTTAACATTACCAGCTTTTTTGCATCATTTATTCTTCTTGGTGTCTTTGGGTCAATACCTGAAATAACAATGGTTGGCATAAGCTTGCACAGGCACCGCGTGGGTGAATCAACAGGATTGATTACCGGCAGTACTGTTTATAAAAACACACTTGTTTTTGCACTTGCCGCATTTACATCTGAATTAACGCTTAAGAATAGCTATTTTTCAATAATTTTAATGCTTATAATAAGCATAATCTTCCTGATAATTACTGTATTTGCCAGATAATTTATGGATAAAATTTTTTTAAATGCCCTTTCTAAAATCCCCAGAACTGATTTTCCCTGCGCTTAATTTTTATTATCTCATCAAGTGTTTCCTTTATATCATCTGAAAGTTCCTGATTTTTTAACTCCTTTGCAACACTCTCGGGTATGTCAACGTAAATTGGCCTATCCGGAAAAATGTGCCTGTTAAGTATAACGCCGTCTATTGCGCATGAAACCTCCATGCCGGCGTCCGCAAACTGCCTGTTGACATCGCCATCCCTGAGGCTTTTTATTGTGCCTGCATACTTATTATTTTCAGTTATTAATTTATCTCCAACCTTAACACGGCCAGATAGAACCCTAATACCAACAATTACAGGCTTTGCAGCCCTAAAAATGTAATCCGGCATAATGATAAACTTCGATGGTACAGGTCTGGCATTCTTTTTCTCCTCCTCCAGCTCATGTTTTTTGTCTGAAAGCCATTTGCTGGCCTCCTCAATTAATGAGTATATGACATCTCCTGTTATTACCTTAATATCAGATGATTCCATTGCCTCCCTTCCATCCGGTGATATACCGACATTAAAGCCTATGATTATCCTTTCAAGCGGGTCATTCAATGTTGATACGTTTATAATATCCTTTTTTGTGATGTCTCCTATTGATGCCTCCCTTATCTTTATGTTGTTCTGATCAAGCTCGTATGCGACGGCCTCAAGCGATCCAAGAGCCTCGGCCTTTATTGTAACACCATTTTCTGATACATTTATATTTGGCTTTGATTCCCTGGTAAGCTCCTCAAAGGCCTGTTCCGGGTTATCCAGAATTTTTATTATTGACGTACCCGGTGTAACATCCAGCTTATCTGTAATAAGTATCCTGATTCCTGCAGCCGCGGAAACCTTGTCCTTTTCCATAATGCCCTTATTACTGGAATTTACAAGAATGGCCTTCACCTTTGTTGTCTGCGGCCCGTTTGCAGTGTTCAGTGCAATGGTATCACCACGAGCAAGTGTACCCTGATATAATATTGTGTCAAGTGTTGTTCCAAGGGAACCCTCCTTTTTAACCTCTATAACAGTGCCACGCGTTGATTCATCACTAAATTTAATTTCATTTTCAAGGAATTTCTGTGCCAGACCGGTTAAAACCATTAATATATCCGCTATTCCTATATTTAATTTTGCGCTGACCGGCACAATGGCAAATGTTTTTGTAAAATCTGATATTCTATCATAGCGATCTGAGGAGATTCCATGGACATAAAGCTGGTTTATAATATTGTAAATGCGCTTATCAAGTTCTTCCCTGTATTCCGGCCTCTGTATTTTAAATACCTCATAAAATGATTTGTTTTTTGCAGAAATAAAATAGGGTATTAAATCTATTTTATTTGCTGCTATAATAAATGGTGTTTTAAATTTTTTAAGTATATCTATGGATTCTATGGTCTGGGGCATTAACCCCTCGTTTATATCTATGACAAGAATGGCTATATCCGCAAGTGCGCCTCCCCTTGCCCTCATATTTGAGAATGCGACATGCCCCGGTGTATCTATAAATAAAAGTCCGGGTATTTTTATTGAAACGTTCCTGAATGTATTCTTTACTATCTTTTCAAGAAGATTTTTATTTATATCTGTTGCACCTATCTTCTGGGTTATGCCACCGCTTTCCTTCTTTGCAACAGTTGTGCCCCTAATATCATCTAACAACGTTGTTTTGCCATGGTCAACATGACCAAGCACGCATACAATTGGCTCCCTCAAATTATTTTTTGCAGTTTCCATCTCTATTTTACCACAATTTCATTTTCATTAAAGAATATTGGGTACTCATGTTCATATGATTCCTTTGAATCTGAAGCATGCACTATATTTTCCTCTATGTTGAGTGAAAAGTCCCCGCGTATTGTGCCTGGAGCTGCCTTGGAACCATCAGTTGCACCGCATATATTCCTGCATGAAACTATTGCATTATCGCCCTCCCAAATCATTGCAACTATTGGCCCTGAGGTAAGGTATGAGACCAGGTCTGAAAAGAATGGTTTCAGGCTGTGCACACTGTAGTGCATCTCTGCCTGCTGTTTGGTAACTGTCATAAACTTCATTGCCAGCAGCCTGAGGCCTTTATCCTCAAATCTCGATATTATCCGGCCTATTATGTGGCGGGATACGCCATCTGGCTTTATAAGTATCAGTGTGCGTTCCACGCTCATGCCTTTCTCATCTCTTTAATTCTATGATACTCATTTGTCCATTTTGTGTTCCTTGCAGCCCTCTTTAAATCTATCATGTTTACCTTGCATTTCTTGGAACAAAAGTTAAGTATGGCACCATCCTTTCTCACGTATATCATGCCTGCTGCAGGTTCTATATCAGCACCGCAAAAAGTACATTTTCGATTTTCCATTAAAATCACCTAATTGATAGCCTTCTGGCCTCCCTTGCAGTTTCCCTCAGCATGAGTATATCACCAACCGCCACCGGGCCAAGCACATTTCTTGCTATGATTCTTCCCTGATCCTTGCCAGAAAGAACCCTGACCTTTACGGTTGTGGCCTCCCCGGTCATTCCGGTTCTGCCCATAATTTCAACAACCTCTGCTGGTGTAGCATCATCATCCATGCTGATCACTCTTCCTTATTTTCAGATTCTTTTGCCTCTTTGGGCTTTTTTTCTGATTTCTTTTCCTTCTTCTCTTCCTTTGCCTCGGGCTTCTCCTCTGCTTCCTTCTTATCCTCCTTCTTGCCCTCCCTGGCATTGTTTATATCGGAAATCAAGGTTTTATATGCCTCCTCGTTTTTCCCGTAATCCACAACTGCTACGGATGCGGCTGAGGCTATGCCGACCTTTACACCAAGGTCCGCCTTCTTTTTAACATATGTGTATGGCACCTTTCTTTCCTCGCATAATGTTGGAAGATAAAATACAACATCAGCAGGTGAAACGTCCTCGGCTATAACAACAAGCTTTGCCTCTCCCCTTTCTATTGCCTTTACAACCTCATTTGTGCCCTTTTTAATCTTTCCTGACCTGTATGAATTTTCAACAAAATCAAGAGACTCTTTTTCCAGCGATTCGGGAGCTTCAAATTTTACATATGTGTTTTCCATACTAATCCTCCTTCATTTTTTAGAACGTATTATAAACACCAATATAAATATTGCCCGTGCATAAACTGCACCTTTATTAAATTCGTTTCCATTAATGGCAAATAATATATTAAAAAAAAATATACATAATAATGGATGATGAAGAATTTGTTAAAAATACTGCAAGGCGTATTTTAAGCATTCCGGCAGTATCCCCGGAAAACGGTGGCAATGGTGAGTTAAAAAAGGCCGAGGAGATTTTGAATATACTGGATGAAATGGGATACAAAAATTATGAAAAATATTATGTGGATGATAATTTTGGAGTTACAAGGCCGAATTTTGTTATTAAAACCGGCAACTTTGAAAAAACGCTGTGGATAATAGTCCATATGGACACTGTCCCTGCAGGTGATGTAAAATTATGGGCGCATGATCCATATGATGTGCATATAGAAAATGGCAATATATATGCAAGGGGCGCTGAGGACAACGGCCAGGGATTGCTTACTGCACTTTTGCTCCTTAAAAAACTCGATTTAAACAAAATGAGGCTAAATCTTGGAATAGCATTTGTAAGCGATGAGGAAACAGGAAATACATACGGAATAAAATATTTGATTTCAAAAAATATTTTTAAACCGGATGATTTAATAGTTGTTCCTGACGCCGGCACAGAGGATGGAAATATAATAGAAACTGCAGAGAAGAGTGTTTTGTGGCTGAAATTTACTGTAAGGGGCAGGCAGGGACATGCCAGCATGCCACAGGAGGCATTGAATGCATTCCGCCTTTCATCAAAATTTATTACATTTTTTGATGACGAGCTCCATAAAACATTTTCAATAGAAAATAAAATGTTTATACCCAGTGTTTCCACCTTTGAACCAACGAAGCATGAAAAAAATATAGATAATATTAACACAATACCCGGCGAGGATATTTTCTACTATGATTGCCGTATCCTTCCGGGATACAATCTTGAGGAGGCAATAGAGAACATACAAAAAATGGTAACGGATTTTACTAAAAAAAATGGTGGTGAAATAGACATGGATGTCATTGAATCAGAACCATCACCATCATTTAACATGGAAAATTCTGAGATTGTCTTAAAACTTAAGGATGCCATTGAAAAAATCAAGGGTAAAAAGGCAATGACTGTTGGCATCGGCGGATCAACATTTGCAGCATTCTTAAGGGCCAGAAATATTCCTGCCGCAGTGTGGTCAACAACGGTTATTGAAAACGCTCATATGCCCAACGAATTTTGCCGTATCGATGATATAATTGGCGATGTAAAAATTTATGAATACATTTTATATAATTAAATTTCTTAAAAATAATA
>NZ_LKBG01000231.1 GCF_001402945.1 Acidiplasma aeolicum | reverse complement strand
TGGACAACATATATGGTAAAAAGGGCATGTCCAGCAGGGATGTGGAGGATCTATGCGATTTTATATTATCATTTTTCGGTTATGACGATTATGTACTGGACAATGTGCTATCACCATCAGAACGTGATGTTTTTTATAATCTAGAGGAAAGCGGCATACTTTCAACGCACAGGGAGGAAATATCCATAATAAAGGGAAAAACATGGAGGATAAATCAGTGGTATATAGACTCGGAAAAAATAAAAAAAATAGCAAATGAAAGGGACGATAATAAAAAGGAAGAAAATATATATGATTCAATTTTCAAGAACATGCAGCAATAGGGCATATTTAATCTGTGGAATGTCATCTCTTATTCAGGCAAATTAATTAAAATATTCAATTTTGACATACTGGTATGTACAATGGTATCAGATGGCAGAATTTATTTATTTTATACCCCAATGAATTTACTATACAATTATATATTTTATTATAATAATAATTTATGAAGGCTGTTATAATTACAATAGGCAATGAAATTTTGAAGGGGAGGACAGTTAATACAAATTTTTCATTTATAGGCAAGCTGCTTACATTTTCTGGATATAATGTATCACTCGGCATTATAGTTCCAGACAATCTCGATGCAATAGCAGCTGCATTCAGAAATGCTGCCGCCTATGGTGATCTTATTATATCATCCGGAGGTCTAGGACCAACCTATGATGATATGACATTAACTGGTTTTGCAAGGGCATTTAACCTTAATTTAAAGCTTAATGAAACTGCATTTAACATGATAAAAAATAAATTTGATAAGATAACCCCTGAAAGAGAGAAAATGGCAATAATTCCTGAGGGGTCAATACCACTTAAAAATGATGCTGGCACGGCCCCCGGAGTGTACATGGAAATTGATAATAAAAAGTACATTATACTTCCAGGGGTTCCCAGGGAGGTTGAATCAATAATGAACAACTTTATTGAGAAAATAAGAATAAAAAATTATGTTTATCTTGACGAATCCTTTACCGTAAATGGAATTATGGAAAGCTCCCTGGCACCGTATATAAAAAATTTGATGAAAGATTATGGTGATATGGTTTATATAAAGACACACCCAAAGGGCAATGAGATTAAATCGCCGGTTCTTGAAATTGAGGTATCCGCATCAGGCAATGATAAAAATATGGTTCAGGAAACCATAAAAAATGTAATAAACATGATAAAAAGGGATATAGATATTTTACAGGATAAACATTAATAAAATAATATTATTATCATATAATGAATAAGGACGATGCCAGAAAATTAATTGCCATAGTGGCAGCCAAAAAACTGGAGGGCTACACAAAAAACGATTTTTTAACATCATTATCATTTAAAAGGGCTTTAATACCCCCAGATTTAATAGACAGGTTTATAGAGGGCTGTTTAAAAGATAAACTTCTTGTGGAAAAAAATGGAAAGTATGTACCAAATTTTAACTCCGATGGTGTAATAGTTCCACTGGATTTTACCGTTGACCCTGACAGGCTTTTCATGGATTCCGGTGAAAGACCATTGATAGACAGGCTTCTTGATACGGCGGCTTCATCAGGCAGAATGACAAAAAAGGAGGCAATTGTGCGTGCAAAGGAACTCATCAAAAATATGAGGTACATAGATATTGAAACTGCAATTATTACAGTATTATCAGACAATAATATAGATGTAAGACAGTTTGTCCTTGAAAAGGAAAAGAACATCTTAAGAAATCAATAGTTCTGGTAAATCCCTTAGATCTGCATCGGCCTTTATGCCGGTATCTGAAAACTGTGTCCGGCCGGCCCTTATATTATTATCATTCAGTATTCTTATGGCGTCCTCCATTTTTATTGAATTAATCTTTTTTGCCCTAAATATATCAGGAAGATTTAAGAACATTAATGATAAATCATCATTTTTCATTCTGTCCAGAATTTTAAGGTACTCTGAGTCAGGGCTGTCAATTCTTATAAGGCTGTTAAAATCAATACCGTGAATGTGGCCAAGCCACAATGGCCCCTCATCCATATCCATGTATATATCTGATATTGATTTATTCTTATTTATTTTACCTATATATGCCAGTGCCTCATCTGCCTTATTTGCTGATGAGTATATTTTAAAAATTATTCTATAATAATGAGAGTGCCACAATGAAATTAAGGGAAAGGCACCTTTATCTTGTGCAGCAGCAGCCCTGACAAAACTGGCTATGAGAAGCCTGATTCCGGACTCGTGCCTGTATGCATCATTGTTTATATATGCATTATATCTCCTTAAGGTTTTTTGTGGCATTGATCCTGTTAGGGCTGTTAAATCAGTTGCTGTAATACCTATATATCCCCTGTTTTTTACTGCCATGATTGCATCGCCAATATATGGTATTACAGACCCATATGGATCAATATCTATGTAATCAAAAAGGTATTTATTTATAACACATCTAAAGTCTGCATTAATTACCTCTGGGTCTTCACCATTTAATAGGGCATTCTGATTAATAATGTCAAAGGATTCACGGTTTAATTCAGTTATCACTGTTTTAATCCCAGCCTCCTTTAGAAAACGGATCCCACGGACCCCGGTTCCGCCAAATGCATCCAGGGCCAGGCGTGGCTTAAATGTTTTAAGAAATGATAATGTAATATCCCTGTTTAATTTCTGTGATGCATTATAAAACCCGGACTGTGCTGTGCCCGGGCCCTTAAGATTATAATTTAATGGAACCCTTAATTGTACTGCACCCTCATGTATTAATTTAAATTGATTCTTCCTCTCCATTAAGCACCTTAACTATTTTAAATGGAAGTATATTTTTATTTATTGGTGTTATATCAAAGACCCTGACGCTCTCATATGCCCTGAACTCCTGTAACACGGGATTTCTTGATTTTTTATGAAGCGTTATGATAATTTCTTTTTCCGATTTCATTACCTTTTCTATTTCATTTTTTATATTTTTAGTAGCATTTTCTATCTTTCCAAGTTCATCAATAACTATTATATCTGCCTCCTCAAGGGCCTTTTCAAGAGATGGTATCAGGAGCTCCTCAAGGGCCTTTGTATCAACACCCAGCTTGTCCACCTTTACCCTTGATACAAGGTCATACCTTGCAAATTCTATTTTTTTCTTTGTAAGTATATCAGTAATAAAATAACTGTATAATTTACCATGCTCAGATTTTTCAGACATGAGGGTGCCCTCAATAACCTTGCCATCATTCTGAAGCATTTCCATAACCTTTGCCAGCGCCTCACTTTTTATGGAGCCAACCGGCCCTGTTATACCAACCTTTATTCCCATATTTATTCCTCCAGATACATTAGCGGATAATTTAAATCCCTTAAATATTTCATTTTTGCCCTTGCAGTGCTGCCGTTATAATTCACAGTCAGGTCGACCTCAAGCATGGTACCGTTTAAAGATTTATAATTGAATTTAGTATCATTTTCTGCATTTAGATTTATTTTTACTTTTACATTTTCCACAAAGGGCTGTAACATTGTAGCGCTTTCTATTGCCTTCTGGATATATTCAATGTTTGATTCATTTACCGGAATGCCTGTATACTGATGATATATGGCGCCAAGTTTTATCCCGGCCTCAAATATGGCTCTTTCCCGATCTGTGCACTTAAAATATTTTGATGCCGGGTCATTCATTGAATAGTAATTACATTAAATATAATAAATGTTATTTTTTATATATTAGTTACATGTTAAAATAAATAAGAGCATAATAAAATATTTCATATAGTTAGGCATAACCATTAAATGAATCCATGGATAAGGATATTAAGACCTGTTAACGCTTTAATGGGATTTTTTTCAATATATATTATCGGATTTATAGCTGTAAATGTTATGTTTTATAAATTTTTGGTACCACTAACACTTGGGGCAATAAGTGTATTCCTCGTAACAGGTGCCGGGAATATTATAAATGATATAAGTGATCTCAACACAGATAAGATTAATCACCCTGACAGGCCATTGCCATCTGGAAAAATTACAAGGCAATCTGCACTGATCGTGTCTATTATAATTTTTGTCATTGCAATAATTGTATCATCATTTATATCATATAAAATATCGCTTATAGTTTTTATTGCAGAAATGCTTCTGGTAAGTTATGAGTTTAAAACCAAAAAACTTGGACTGACAGGAAATTTTACCATAAGCCTCCTGATAGGCATGATTTTTTTATTTGGTGGTGTAATAACAGATTCATTACTAAAAATGACACTTCTTTTTTTGCTAGCATTTTTTTCAAATTTTTCAAGGGAAATTATGAAGGACATAGAGGATATAAAGGGAGATCAGGACAGAATGACATTCCCAAAAAAATATGGTATAGGGAATGCCAAAATATTATCCACTGTTTTTGTTGGAATAACAGTATCAATATCTGCTGTTCCATATCTTATTAAAATTCTTTCTGTGTACTATTTATATGCAGTTATTATAGATGACTTTATATTTATATACAGTGTGGTTATAATGAGAAAAAGTGTATCAGAGGGTCAAAAGGTGTCTAAAATAGCCATGATATTCGGCATGTTTTCATTCCTCCTGGGTGGTATTAATTGAGCGTTTATTCAGAAATACTTGAAAAATTAAAAAGCAAAAAGGTGCATATGACATTAATAGATCCCGCCTCACAAAATGTTGAAAAGGCAGTAAGTATTGCACAGAAGGCTGATAAGGCTGGAACAGATTTTTTTATGATAGGCGGGTCTACAAAGGTTTATCCAGCATTAATTGACAAAACAATTGAAGAAATTAAAAAGGTAACAGATAAAAAAATAATAATATTCCCTGGTTCCAGTGAGAGCATAAGCAAGAAGGCCGATGCCATTTATTATATGATGCTGATGAATTCCCAGAGCAATGAATTCTTAATTGGCCATCAGGTAAGGTCATCAATAATACTTAAAAAACTTGGTATTGAAACAATTTCAATGGGATATTTGATCTTTGACCCGGGCATGACTGTTGGGCGTGTTGGAAATGCCATGCTTATAAAAAGGGATGATGAAATGACAGCACTTTCCTATGCACTGGCCGCAGAGATGTTTGGATTTAAATTGCTTTACCTTGAATCGGGTTCTGGTTCACCAACACATGTTTCTGAAAATGTAATATCAAGGATTAAAAGGGAGGTTAAAATTCCGTTAATAGTTGGTGGTGGCATCAGGGATTATGAATCCGCCCATGATGTTTTATCTGCCGGTGCGGATATAATAGTTACAGGTACAGTTATAGAAAAATCTGTGGATGTATACCAGACATTAAAAGAAATTATTAATGCTTTCTGATTTACCGTTTATGGAAAAAATTGTAATTATTGGTGGAGGCATAGCGGGCGTGGCCGCGAAAACTTATAACAGGGATGCCATGCTTGTTGAAAAATCTGAATTAATGACTGTATTTCCAAGGTTAATTGATGTTGCCTCGGGCATGGATCAAAAATTTGCTGTAATAAAAAGAAATGCAGATGTATATGATGAGGTTATGGATATAGATTTTAAAAATAGGAAGGTGATTACAAAAAAAAGAAAAATTGGATACGATAAGTTAATAGTTGCTCTTGGAAAATCACAGAATTATTCATTTTTAAAGGGTAAACAGTACATATACCCAATGGCCCAGCTCAGTGATGCCATTAAATTGAGAGATTCAATTAAGAATGCAAAAAATCTTACAATAATAGGCGGCGGCTACTTGGGTGTCGAACTTGCAGGGTCGTTACATGGAGTGAATATAAAAATAATAGAGGCGGGAAAAAGATTATTGCAGGGCTTAAAGAATGAGTATCATGAAATAGCCTTAAAAAAACTTTCTGAACTCGGTGTTGATGTTCTTTTTAACACAAAGGTTATTGAGGTTAAAAAAGATTCCATAATTACCGATGCTGGTGATTTTAAATCTGATGTTTCTGTTTTTGCAGGAGGGCTCACTGGAAATTTACTGCTTAATGATCTTGACATAACAACCCTAAATTCAAAAATTGTTGTTGATAGTTATTTAAGATCTGTTGATTATGATGATGTTTATGCATGCGGTGATTCCATGGCCATTAAAAACACATTCACACCCATGTCTGCAATTATAGCAAGGTCATCAGGCATAAGGGCCATGGCAAATGCAATGGGTGAGGATTTGGAATATAAGCCGAATAATTTTGCAAACATTATAAGAGTTGGCAATTATTATTTCGGTGATTTTTTTAATTACCGTGTTAATGGCTTCATTGCAAGAATGATAAAGGAATCCGGCATTGCCATCAGCATTAATTATGCAAAAATGCTATAAAATATAATTAAAGT
Source organism: Acidiplasma aeolicum (assembly GCF_001402945.1). Taxonomy (GTDB): domain Archaea; phylum Thermoplasmatota; class Thermoplasmata; order Thermoplasmatales; family Thermoplasmataceae; genus Acidiplasma; species Acidiplasma aeolicum. The sequence continues at coordinate 34,021 of NZ_LKBG01000231.1, read as the reverse complement.
TTTTTAGTATTTTTTTATAAATGGGAAAATGCACTGAATATTTATTTAAAAACAGTTACGATTTATAACAAAAAATTTAATAAGTATGTTAACAATATATTAAGCATGAAGACAACCATATCACATATAAAGGCAGATATTGGAAGCTTACCAGGGCACACTGTTGTATATGAGCCGGTGGTTAATGCTGTTGATAAATACATAAAGGAAAATGGGGAATCTCTTATTTCTGATTACCATATATCACATATAGGTGATGACATACAGATAACCATGGTACATAAAATGGGTGCTGATAACCCTGAAATACATGAACTCGCATGGAACGCCTTCAAGGCCGGTACAGAGGTGGCAAAGGAGGCGGGCTTGTATGGTGCCGGTCAGGACTTGCTAAAGGATGCATTTTCAGGAAATATAAAGGGCATGGGGCCAGGAGTCGCAGAACTCGAAATTACACCAAGAAAGGCAGAGCCATTCATAGTTTACATGATGGATAAGACAGAGCCTGGAGCATTTAATTACCCAATATATAAAATGTTTGGGGATCCTTTTAACACCCCGGGTTTGGTAATAGACCCGAATATGCACATGGGATTCAAATTTGAGGTCTGGGATATATACAACGGAAAGAAGGTAATAATGTCCCTGCCTGAGGATACATATGATCTCCTTGCACTTATAGGTTCAAAGGGGAAATATGTAATTAAAAGGGTATTTACAAAGGAAACACACAGCAAGCTCCCGGACGAAAATGTTGCAGTTATAACCACTGATAAATTATCATTTATAGCCGGTGAATACGTGGGAAAGGATGACCCAGCGGGCATAGTGAGAATACAGTCCGGTCTTCCTGCATCAGGTGAGGCACTTGAACCATTTGCAAACTCATATCTTGTATCAGGCTGGATGCGTGGATCATTTAATGGACCCATAATGCCTGTTGGATTAAATAACTCAATGATGACCAGATTTGATGGTCCACCAAGGGTTGCTGCCATGGGCTTTGTGTTAAAGGATGGAAAGCTTCATGGGCCTGTAGATATGTTTAACGATGTTGCATTTGACTTTGCAAGAACAGAGGCCCTTCAGATGGCAAACTACATAAGGAAGATGGGCGTATTTGAGCCTCATAGGCTTCCTGATGAGGACATGGAATATACAGCACTTCCAAGAATACTTGAAAAACTTGCACCCAGATTTAAGAACATAGAGGATAAGGGTGCAAAGAGTGAAATGAAGCTTGAAAGATAAAAATAACTTTTTTAAATTTTTATAACAAAGTTAAAATATTCTTTTTTGATTAAGCCTTGTGATTTTATGCCTTTTCCAGAAGCAGTAGAGAGAAGATTAAATAAAAAGATATGCATGAGATGCTACGCAAGGAACTCAATAAGGGCCGAAAGATGCAGAAAATGCGGTTATACCGGTCTTAGAGTTAAATCAAAGGAGATAAAAAGTGCAAAGTGACGGTTTAAGGGCAGGAGTCCTCAGAATGGAGGGGACAAATAACGAGGAGGAAGCATATTTATCCCTCCAGCGTTCTGGCTTTATACCGGATTACATACATATTTTCGATTTAAATTCAGGTAGAAAAAATCTTCTGGATTATGATGTTTTATTAATACCGGGTGGATTCTCTGCCGGTGATTATATCAGGGCGGGTGCCATATTTGCCGCGAGGCTAAGGGCATATATAAGAGACCTCCAGAAATTTAATGATTTAAACAGGGTAATTCTTGGAATATGTAATGGATTTCAGGTTCTTAGTGAGCTTGGCATGCTTCCTGATACAGGAAATAAAATGGAAAGATCCATGGTTCTGGCAGTAAATGAATCCAACAGGTTTGAATGCAGGTATACATATTTTAATTACACATCCAGAAATAAAATATTTGAAAGTGCATTTAGGGACAGGATAATGCAGGTTCCTGTGGCACATCTTGAGGGACGCGTTTTATTCAAAAATGAAAATATACTTGATGAGGTTTTACAAAATGATCAGATATTATTTAAGTACACAAATCCTGATGGAACCGGATCAGGATATCCATGGAATCCCAATGGCTCGGTAATGGACATAGCCGGAATATCAAACGAAAATGGCAATGTAATAGGTCTGATGCCACATCCCGAACGTGTTTACTATAATTTTCAGATGATGCCTGACGGCCATGTGCATGAAAAAGGTACAGGTGAATATTTTTTTAAGGCCATATATAATTACACAAAAAAATTATTTGACTAGTTTTTTCTTTATTTCAGAGTGCCTGTTTATAATATCATTCAATAGAATTCCTACATTTTTATGATATTCATCAAGGGTTGAATCATTTACAATCATGTAATCTGCAAGTGATATTACCTTGCCTATGCCCCATGACAGCTCCCTGCTATCCCTCTTTCGAAGGCCCTCCTGACTTTTAACATCATCCTCGCGGTCACGTTTAAGGATTCTTTCAAGCCTCTCTGATTCATTTGCAAATACAGCTATAACTATTATATTATCAAAATGCTTTTTAAAATATTCAAGCTCCTCACAATTTCTTAAACCATCAACTATTGTTATGTCCGGTTCCCTAATGTCCTCGGCTGTTCTTTTTGCCCATATGTCCATGCCAAAACGCTGACGCTCTGCTGATGCATACTTACCTATTGATGAATCATCCTGCTTAATATTATTTTTTAATGCATATTTTTTCACAGTATTGCCCATGTGGACATCCACAAAGCCCATGGATCTGGCAACCTTAACAAATTCATCCTTGCCGGCACCCGGCATGCCAGTAATAATTAACATTTTTCATCCAAAAATAAATCCCATGCCTTCCTTTGAATTGTTTTCGTCCTCCTTTATTTTCTCATAAATTTTTTCGGCCTTTTTCCCGCCAATTTCTTCAGATTTTCCATTGAGTATTGAATTTACCCTCTCAAAAATATCTGGAGAACCCTCAATCAAAAGTATATATGATGAATCATATCCAAATTCTGCGCCATCCTTGTACTGAACTGATTGCCTGCCAAGAACATCATCGTTAAGAACCTCGTCTATAATATTTCTGTTTTCCTTTGAGATTTCGAATACCTTAAACATGATTGTATATTGTCATATGTTTATTAAAAATTTTCATTATTTATTATTGTTCTCATTTAACCCGTCGAAATATGAGTCGAAGTTGGTTCTCAGTTTGGTCTGCTTAACTATTTTGGAACCCTGGAAGTTTATAAATGCCGGATCTTCCATAATGTATGATTTTATATTTTCTATGGACCCCATAACACGAATAAATTTGGTTCTACCATATCTCCCAAGGCTTCTGGTATTTGTTGAGAGAAGGCCAAGGTCCTCAAGGTCAGTTAAAAGATCGGATATTCTTCTCATTGTTAATGGTTGAAAACCAAGCTCGGTGCTAATGTTTTTGTAATTTTCATATATTTCACCGGTCACTGTAAGATCTGAGTCTGTTTCCTGTGTTAATGCTGCACTTAAAAGTACCATTTTTGAATGTATTGGCAGGGTTTTTATTGATTCCTTTAATATATTCATCTCAAATTTATCCCTGGCACGGTATACATCATCTGCTGTTACCAGATCCCTACCCTCCCTGAGTGCATTCTCTATGGCTATTCTTAACAAATCTATGGATTTTCTGGCATCTCCATGTTCCTGTGCACCAAGTGCGGCACATAAATTAATGGCAGAATCATCTATAAATTCCCTTTTAATAATCCCGGATACCCTAAAATTGAGTATATCCCTTAGTTCAATTGCATTGTATGGCGGGAATATTATGCTCTCCTGATTAAGCCTGCTCTGGACCCGGGCATCAAGCCTGTTAACAAATGATGAGTCATTTGTAATTCCTATAATCGATGCGTTAACCTCAGATATAACCTTAAGTATAACATAAAGTGCATCACTGCCATTTTTCTGGATTAATTTATCTATTTCATCAAGTATTATTATTGTATATTTTCCTGATTTTTTTAATCTTCTAATTAATTCAAAATAAACGCGATCCAGTGGAAGTCCAAGAGAGGGCACCTGTGTTTCACCAATATTTATTGAGTTTATTATATTTATAAGTATGGAATACTGTGAATCATAGATTTCACAGTTTATATAAATTGAGTTTAAATTTCCTGAAACAGCCTCGGAGAGCATTGATGTAACATACAATGTTGAGGATGTTTTTCCTGATCCGGATTTTCCATATATAAGTATATTTGATGCAATTCCCCCGTTAATAATTGAGCTTAGTATTTTTGCAATTTCATTTATCTGCTTTTCCCTGTGTGGAAAGTTGTCGGGTATATATGAACTGCTTAATTTTTTAAGGTCGCCTATAACGTAATCGCTTGTTTTACTGTATTTAATAAAAGGGTTGTCCATAAATATCAGCTAATAAAATAGCTATGTATTGGATATACAAAAATATTTTTTAACTGGGTTAGTTACTGACTGTTTTATCTATTTATTTATTCTTAGATAAATGGTACTGCCGGTGAACCTATATATTTTTTTAAAAATCCGACAAGATACATAGATCCAGTCACAAGTATATAGTCTGATGATTTAATGGCATATTCATATGCCATAACAGGGTCATCAATAACAGTGATGTTCTTAAACAGATTGCCTGATAATTCTCTGAGGGTCTGGGGTGGTATTGCCCTTTCTGGTTCATCAGGCGTTGTAAATATAACACTGTCTGATAAACGGCTCATGACAGAAAGGTATGAGAAAACATCCTTGTCTGAGAGCATGCCTATAACAAGTAAAGGTTTTTTACCTATGATTTTTGTGTATGATTCAACAAGTGCATTTGCAGCTGGCGGGTTATGTGCGGAATCAAAAATAACCAGCGGATGGCTGTCAACAATCTCGAACCGGCCGGGCCATCTGCTTTCATATATTCCCCTTTCAACTGTATTTATATCTGGAGGATTTTCAAGTGAATTCACGGCTGCTATTGCAGTGCAGATATTTTTAACCTGAAACAGCCCTGAATTTTTTGCGTCTATATTATAGCTGCCATCAGGAGTAACTGCAGTAAATTTTATTTTTTCCATATCATATTCAAGATCTTTAACAGTGCAGTATTCAGATACACGGATTAATTTTGATTTTCTCACTGCTGCAAGTTTTTTAATCTCGGCCACAACCTCGGGCTTGTCGTCAAGCAGTACAACAGGTTTTGTTTCCTTAATTATTCCGCCCTTTTCATATGCAATTGATGTTAATGAGCAGCCAAGTATTCTGTAATGCTCATAGCCTATCTGGGCTATCACACTTACCTCGGGATTTATTATATTTGTGGAATCCAGACGCCCCCCAAGGCCAACCTCAACTGAAGCATAATCTGCATGCCTGTCTGAAAAATATTTAAATGCCATAACCGTTGTGGTCTCAAAAAAGGTTGGATTTCTGTATTCTTTTGCCATCTCCTCTATATAATTTTTGTTATTATCAACAAATTTTTTTATATATTCATCAGTGATTAATTCGCGGTTAAATACAATTCTTTCATTAAAATCTATTAAATGTGGTGATGTGTAAAGTCCTGTATTATTTTTCTGCCTCAATATATTATAAATGTATGATGAAATTGAACCCTTTCCATTTGTTCCCGCTATGTGTATGCTTCTGTAATTATCCTGAGGGTTGCCATTATATTCCGCAAACAGCCTTGTGGCTGTTAAATCCAGTTTAATTCCATTTCTCTTTAAATTATATAGATAATTAAGAGTATCTTCAATCATCCAGTGGTTAATGCCAAAGCCATATTTATATTCCATTATAACTGCATATCCAGTAATTTAATTCATATAATAATCCAAATTTAAAGATGTTTTTCTGCATCCCGGTTAATTCCAGATCTTTTAGTATATCAAAGTATTTTGCCGTGATTTTTATATAACCATCAGATTTATAAAAGTCAAACCAGAATGAGTATTTATCAGATTTAACATTTGAATTTTCCGCTATGTACTCATAGGACCACTGGCATGGAAGCATTGACAGCATGCCGTTATAATCTGAATCCTCTGACCATCTTATTAAATGATTTATATAAGAATATGTTGTATAATTAATTAAATCCTCAGTTATATTTTCCTTTTTTATTCCAAATTTATCCAGCATTTGAAGATGAAACACCGGTTCATCGGAACCTATTGCATCATAGAGTTCTATAATGCCATTGTTCTTTGTATTATTTTTTATTTTTGTTCCGGCCTCCTTATAATATTTTAAATATATGTCATCCTGAATAAGGTAATATTTGAATTTATCATCACTTAATGACCCATCCTGCATCTCCAGCACAAATTTTGCATTCATTATATTTTTTATTATGCCCTTTATTTCATCTGTTTTAATGTATTCTATGATGTTCATAATTAATAAGTTAAAGATTATATTTATTTTTTATTCATATGCACGGTATTTTTCATCCTCTATCCCATTATTTTTTGCCACATTTGAGTATAAATCCATGGACCCTGTATCCTTAAAGTTTATGTTATCATTTAAAATCCCATATTTATATGAAAAACCATGTGCCCATTCATAGGTATCTGTAAGCGATCTGTAAAAATATCCTTTTAAATTTATATGATAATCTTTAACTGCCTGATGCAGGGCTATTAATGTATGTTTAATGAAATCGCATCTTTTATCATCTGATTCTGTTGCAATACCGTTTTCCGTTATTATTACGGGTTTTCTGTATGTATTATATATTTCGGATGCCACATATTTAATTCCGTCAGGATGGATTTCATGGAAATCATCGCTGCAGTTAGTGCATGGTATAAAGGCAAACCGGTATCTTATATCAACACCCTCATTCTGCACATACCTTACTGGAATGCTTCCATAATATGATATGCCTATAAAATCCGTACCGTTGAATTCATATGGCCTTGATTCCTTAAACTCACCTGTAAGGTTCATGTCAAAATTTCCATAAAGTGCTGAATTTATAAATAAATTATAATAAAGATATTTGACAAAATTTACCATGAATATATTATTATCATTATCCATTTCCTGTGTAAAATATGGAACCTCCATGGTTAATCCAGCGGGCTTATTAATTGATTTTTTTATGGCAAGGTATGCCAGATTATGTGCATAGGCCATATTACGGTATGCCTCCATTAAAAGTGAAAAATCTGAAAGCCCCGGTGGATATCCCTCAATATTGCCATATAAATAGCTGTTTATTGCAAAATAATTTGGCCGGTTCATCGTGTTAAAATAATCAATATAACTGCCAAACCTTTTTGAAATGTAATATGAGTATTTTCCAAATTCTAGAACTGTATTCTTATTAAGCCATCCCTTATTCTTTGAATTATGTAAATTCCTGTTGCATTCAACAGGGTCATGAATCCACAATGGTAATGTTCCATCCCATAATGTAACAATTATTCTGATATTTTTTGACCTTATATATTTAAAAATTGACTCATAATGTTCAAGGCTTTTTCTATCTGCCCTGATATCCAGCATTTTATATAAATTATCATCAAATTCTGCTGAATACACATCGCCTGAGGAGTTTGATTTATAATTAATCTCAACATTTTCTGTGCTTTCTGGAAATATTCTTGACCATTCAATCCCGATTTTTACAGAGTTTAATCCAGCATTTACAATTTTATCTATATATTTCCTAAAATTATTCCAGAAATCCGGGCCATTACCTATTCCACCTGAAACATAATTCATATTTTCCATGGTTTTATCAGTGGACCATTTATACCAGTCCGTGTTAACAGCCATGGAATCATTACCCTGATCGTTCTGAAATGAATTTATGGAAAAACCCAGCATAAAATCATTAACAAATTTTCTTAACATAAAATCTGATTATTTATTATAATTTAAATTTTAACTTTAAAGTGTTAAGTCTCCTTCCATTGGGATATGGGGATGCAAAGTTTTATAGTATATATTATTCTATATTTATAATATATATTCTAAAAAAGTTATTAAAGAGAGACAGAGCATATAAATTTGGAATATATCAAAATAAAACGCAGATAAATAAAATAGGTTATATTATGCATTTGCCCAGAAATTTATATAACACAAAACTTTACCGAATTTATGCCCTTGGAGCTAGGGCTTTTCCCTGGAATAGAGAAGCCCCAGATAACGCCAGGGTGCCACCTCATTTCTCCCCAAGAATTGATATATATGCCTTTTCAAGGTCTGATCCTGCAGATGTGTATGATATTACAGGGCAGATTTTAATGGCGTTAATCAGAATCTGTGCCCTCTCCTGCTCATCTCCTGAATAATTGATTGTTACAGTTCTTCCTGATGAATCCATAATGTCATATTTTAATTCCCTTAACCTTGATAGTATATCATTATCCACATTTTTAACAAACTCAATTTTTACCGCGTTTGTGTTAAAGCTCCTTGTTATCTCGCCCATATTTCCTATCTTAAGAACCTTCCCATGATTTAAAAATATTACATCATCACATGTTTCTGAGACCTCTGAGAGTATATGGGATGAGAAGAAAACAAGCTTGTCCTTTTTTAGTTTCAATATAAAATCACGGAATATCTTCCTCTCAAATGGATCAAGGCCGCTTGTTGGCTCATCAAGTATCACTATATCCGGATCAGATACAAGAACAGATGCAAAAACAACCCTCTGCCTCTGGCCTTTTGATAATGAACCTATTCTATTTTTTAATGGTGGTAGTTTAAGTGCGTCAAAATATTCGTCTATTTTGCCATCAACAGTTCTTTTGTCAATGCCCCTCAGCTCACCGATAAATTCCAGTGATTCCTTTACGGTAAAATATGGGTATGGCACAGGTGTTTCTATCATGGAGCCAACCGATTCCAGGGCCTTTTTTGGATTTTTATTAACATTTATGCCATTTAATTCTACTGTGCCCTGTGATGGCCTTAATAAATTTGTCATAATTTTTAATGTTGTTGTTTTTCCCGCACCGTTTGGACCAAGATATCCTATGGCCCTTTTACCGGAAAAATTAAATGATACATTGTCCAGTGCGGTAAAATTCCTATATTTTTTTGAAACATTGACCATTGATATTTCCATTTTTATCCCTCGATCTGCCTCCTTGAATAAATCACAATTGATATAATGCCAAAGACGATTAAATAAATCAGAAGTGATTCTATCCCCTGATATAATGCCGGATTAAACGTGTATATTTTAAGGCCATGCAATGCCGGACTCACTATTTTTGTTGCGGGATATTCGGTATTGAAAATAAGGTATGTAATCTCACCTGCAAAGGTTAAAAATTCAATTGGATATATGCCCTCAAGGCTGCCTATAATTCCGGTTATTATTGGAAATACTAGAATTAATAGAACAATTGATGTGATCATGCCGGATGTTGGGCTCTTAAATATGGAGCTAAAAAATGATGCCAGCATGATGGTTGCGGCAACCATTAAAAGTACAAGGCCAAGGCTCAGTGCAACCTTGGATGTTACCGTTCCATAAAGGTCAATAGATGCAAAAATTCCGACAAGTATGTAAAGGAAAACTATGAAAAAGGATGATAGCAGTGCAGCGGTATACTTCCCAAGAAATAAAACTGACCTTTTTACCGGCTGAACAAGTATGTAATATGCTGAACCGGTGCCAACATCGCCTGAAATTAAATCACCACCAAAAAATGAACCGACCACAACAATAATATCCAGAAGTGATGTATCAAGATAATTTAAAAAAAATGTTGGCGAGTTTGAATCCTTTAACGTTGTGTATTCCACATGAAACATTAAAAGTGTAACCGCAATCGAAACTATTAATGAAAAAAGGGTAAGCCCGATAAACCTTTTGGTCTTAATATAACCCAGTAACTGATATTTAAATGATGTATAGTACTGTTTCAAATTTGTATCCTGTGGCATATGCCTTAATATATAAATGATTTATTTAAAGATTGCCCATAAATATAATAAAAATCAAAAAAAGTCCTTTGCAAATTAAATATATACTGTTTCATAATATCATATTATGCCAGATATTTATGTGCTTGGTGTTGAGGATTATAAAAAAATTCTGGATTTTCAGAGAAGGTTAAATAATTTAAGGAATCAGAATAAAATTGAGGATTCATTTATAATTCTTGAACATAATGATGTTTATACCTCAGGTGTTCACTATAAAGGCGCAATGGACAACATTATAAAGACTGAACGTGGAGGCTATTTAACATACCATGGCCCTGGACAGCTGGTAGCATATTTTATTATAAACATGAAGGAAGGTAATAAGAATGTGCTTGATGTTATCAGATTAATTCAGAAAACCGTTACTGATTTCCTTGAAGTTTATAATATTGATGCTCATCCTGAACTAAATGAAAAAACAGGTGTCTGGGTAAATAATAAAAAGATATGTTCAATAGGCCTCGCAATAAAAGGTTTTTCAACACTGCATGGCATGGCATTAAACATTAATACAGACCTTAAAAAATTTTATCTGATAAACCCCTGCAATTTTGACCCTGAGATAATGACCTCAATTGAGGAAATAAAGGGATTTAAAATACCAATGGATGATGCAAGAAAAAAATATATGGAAATACTTATCAGTGATTTTAAAATTCAAAATTATAATTTATATACAAAAATAAATGATTTTTACATTTGAATAAAATTTAGTCTTTAATGTTTGAGGATAGATATTCCTGTGCTGCAGATACACCAGAATTGGCAGGTATTTTCCTGCCCATATCCCTCAGAACCCGCTCTATTACGGCCACTGTTGAAATTGCATCGTTCTGGTTTATCCAGCCCATATGTCCAATTCTTACATATTTTCCAGCATATTCCGGGACTATGCCTGTGGCCATTTCTATACCATTATTAAGGCATTCTGAAAGAAAATCATTCATGCTTATGCCATCAAGCATCATTCCGGTAACTGTGTGGCTTTCAAAACCCTTTTCAGCCATTACAGGCATATCCATACCATTTAATCCGGCCCTGATTGCACCTGAAACTATTTCATGCCTTTTTATTCTGTTTTCAAGAGTTTCCTCCCTTATAAGGTCAAATGCCTTTTCCAGTGAGAATACTATATGCACAGGAAGTGTTGTATAATATCCTGATTTACCGTTCTGGAAGCTGTTCATAACCTTAATCCACTGGTTTAAATCTGTGTAAAATCCAGATATTGAATTTTCTGATAAATGGTTAACAGCGTTCTGGGATAAAACCATTAGGGCTGCACCGGGTGGTGCTGCCATGGCCTTCTGGCTGGCTGTGAGGCAGACGTCTATGCCCCAGTCCTGCACATTTAATTTTTCGGCACCTGCACTGGCAACCGCATCAACAACAATGATATCAACCTTATCACGTATTTTCTTTACAAGGGATTCCACAGGATATAAAACACCGGTGCTTGTCTCAACCTGTGTTATTGTAACCATTTTATATTTTCCGTTTTCCAGTTCTCTTGAAACCTCATCCTGCGGGATTATATGTCCGGGTTCTGATCTTAAATGCTTGATGTTTAGGGGATATTTTTTAAAAATGTTTACCCATCTATCCCCGAAAACACCGGAGCTGACTATAAGTACATTATCACCCTTTTTTAATAATGATGTTACACTCTCCATGGCCATGGTTCCGCTGCCCGGAAGTATGAATGGCTGGTAATCAGGGGCATTCATTACATATTTTAATCCGTTAAGTGCATTTCCCATGGAAGTAACAAATTCTGGTGATGCAAATCCGGTATTATTCCTTACACCGGCCAGTAAAACATCAATATCAATCATGGTTGGTCCAACATGCATTAAGATTTTTCTGTCCATAATAAATAAAATTATTTAATGAATATAAAACTATTCATTATATGGTATATTTTAATTATTTATATTCCTTAAGCCTTTTAATAATTTTAGAGGAGGATCCTGTTTTTTTATCAATACTTATCCTATCCCTATCCCTGAGCAATGAGATTAATCCTGCAAATACCGTTATGCCTGCCACTATAAAGAAAACAGTGTCAAGGGACCCCATGAAGGCAGGGGCAAAAACATAGGAAAACCATGTATTTCCGGTAATCGTGGATAATGCATTTGCAGGTACAGAGGAAATTACAGGCCCTGGAATTCCTGAGATGATTGCTGATACAGGGTTTATTCCAAGGAAGGTTCCAAATATGGCCTCGGTGGGTGGCATGTGGATTAAATATGGTATTAGCTGTCCTGCATTTTTTGCCCTTAGGCCGGAGGAAATTGTTACAGGCAATGATTTAGAAAGCCCATATATAAGAATGGAAAAGAATAACCCCATGCTGGCAGTATATCCTGTATTCCTCATTGTATTCACCATGCCGGATGCGGTTCCACGGGCTTCAGGAGGAACCACAGACATTACCGCAGAAATATTTGGAGCGTTGAAAAGGCCATAACCAATGCCAAATATAACAAGGATTATGCCCATTAAATAGTATGAAAAGTTATATGGTAAAAATGCAAGCAGAACCAATGAAAATGCTGATATAAATAGGCCTGCAGATGTTAGAATCCTGAAGCCATAACGGTCTGATAAACGCCCCCCAAGTATACCGAAAAGGCCCATGGAAACCGTCATTGGCAGCATATATATCCCTGCCCATAACGGTGTTATATAAAATGGATATCCATGTATTGGAAGCCATACACCCTGAAACAGAATTGTTAACATGTACATTAATCCCATCATTTCCATGGCGGATATGAACGCAGTAAAATTGCCTATGCTGAACCCCTTAATTTTGAAAAAATCAATCCTAAACATTGGGTTCCCTGATTTTTTCTCAATAAAAGGAAAGATTATTAACAGCAATGTACCGGTAAGCAGTGAAATTATAACAAATGGATTTGTCCATCCCATTGGATTTTTCCCGTATGGTGTTATTCCATATGTCACACCAATGAGAAGTATTATAATACCGGCGGCGAATAGAATATTTCCGGGTATATCAAGCCTGTCCCTTTTCTTCATTGATGTCTCCCTAAGTCTAAAATATGACCAGAATGTGCCAAATATACCAACAGGAACGCTTATGAGAAAAACATCACGCCAGTAAATTACCGATAAAAATCCTCCAAGGACTATGCCTATGCTCACACCGGATACAGCAGCAACGCTATTTATGGATAGGGCAAATCCACGTCCCTCACCTGGAAAATTATCTGTAATGATTGCAAAGCTGTTGGCCATTATAAATGATCCGCCAACAGCCTGAACTATTCTAAAAATAATTAATTCGGTGGCTGCTGTGTATCCTGTTCCCGGGGTTAGGTAAAGCAGTATGGATCCGATTGTGAATATTAAAAAACCCAAGTTAAAAAGCCTCACACGGCCGTACATATCTGAAAGCCGGCCTATGGTGAGCAGCAGAACTGATACAACAATCATATAGCTCATTATTGTCCATAAAAGATATGGAAATGATTGTGGTGCCAGTGGGTTCAGATGTATGCCCCTGAAAATTGGTGGAAGTGCCACTATTATTATGCTCGTATTTATTGTGGCCATTAGCTGCCCTATTGTTGTATTGGATAGGGCTATCCATTTTTGCAGCATATTATACTTTATTTATTTTTACTATATAAATATAAAGTGCAAAACAATTTAGCAATTAACTAATTTTTTTATCAAACCCTGTGGATGAATTTAGTATTTTAGGAATTATTATATAATCCCTTGGCTTATTAATTTAATATGGATTATAATTATGAGTGGATCATTGCAAATAAAAATGCAAGCTATTCATCATCCTCAGCATCCTTTGCAAATCTAAGGACGTATCACGGCATTTTTGTAAAAAATATAAATGAGAATTATGATAGAATGGTAATGCTTTCAAAATTCTTTGAGGAATTTGAATTTGATTCAGATAGGATAAACCTGGATTCAAATTACTATCCGGGCACTGTATTTCCCGACGGCAGAAAATATTTAAGTGACCTTAATGATGATCCATATCCCCAGTTTGTATATTCTTCACAGAATTTCAAAATAAAAAAAAGCATAATTATGCATCCACTTAAGGATGTTTTAATAATAAAATATGAAATGGACCCTGAGCCTGAAATTGCAAGATTTTATCCATTATTAAGTTTTAGAAATTCCAATGATATAATAAGAAAGGGTGATCGTATTTTTGTATGGCAGAAAAATGGTAAATTTGTTCATTTTTCATCCGTTCAAAATAATCTTTGGATTGGAGCTGATGGCAATTTTATTACAGATAATTTGTGGTATTATAATTTTCAGTATCCTGTTGAAATTGAAAGAGGATCACATTATGAGGAGGATCTGTATCTTCCGGGGCACTTTGAGCTAAGATATCCAGGCAAAAACATTGAAATTACTGTGCATTCTGATGCATCATATGCTGGCGAATCCTTTGATGATACCCTTAAAGAATACATTAAAAGCAGATATAAAATTAGATCAAATAGAATAAATATAAAAAACATGTATGAAAAGGCAAATATTTTCCTCCTTAAAAATAATATAATAGCGGGATATTACTGGTTTGGCCCATGGGGCAGGGATACATTTATATCCCTGCCGGGGCTTGCGCTTATACCCGGTAGATATGAACTTGCCAGGGATATTCTATTTACATATATGAGGCAAATGAAAAACGGAATAATTCCCAAAACGATGGCAGGGGAATATGATGCTGCAGATGTATCGCTCTGGTTTATCTATGCAGTTTATAAGTATTATGAGTACACAAAAGATGTTAACACCATAAGGCATTTTATGCCGGCAATTAAGGAGATTATAGATGGATATATTAGGGGTAATGACTATTATTTTATGGAAAATAACCTTATAAAATTAAAGATGGGCAAGCTGACGTGGATGGATGCGGAGTATAATAATATAATATTCACGCCACGTTCAGGAATGCCTGTGGAGATAAATGCGCTATGGTATAATGCGCTTAAAACATATGAGTTCCTCTGCAATGAGGTTTCAATTGGTTATGATGATTCCTATAAAAATATATATAAGTATATCGAAAAAAATTTTGAAAATCTATACATGCATGATGGAAAAATTTACGATGTGCTTCCAGATGATTTTAAATTAAGGCCTAATTTTATTTTTGCCTTTTCACTTCCATTCCCGGTATTAAATAACTTTAATAAATACAAAAATCAGGTTGATAAATACCTTATAACACCATATGGGCTCAGAACATTATCTCCAGAGGATCCTGATTACATACCTGTATATACCGGTGACCGGCTTCACCGTGACAGGGCATATCATAATGGAATCATATGGCCGTGGCTTGCAGGCCCGTATATTACGGCGGCTGTAAGGTCAGGCAACAGTGCCTCAGATTTGCTTGATTATTTTTCATCACTATATAACATGAGGAAAATACCGGAACTCTTTGATGATGATGGGACGCCAAAGGGCTGCATACTTCAGGCATGGAGTTACGGGGAATTAATAAGATCTTACTTTGAGGATCTTGGGGGCAATTAAATGAGGATATCTGTAATCGGCTGGGAGCTTCCGCCTGCATTTTCAGGTGGCCTGGGTGTTCATACCATAAATATATTTTCAATTATAAATAAGATTTTTGATGTAACGCTGTATATTCCAGATGTTTCAGGACTTTATCCATATTATCCATTTAGGGTAAAAAGGGTGAAAACCAATTATAAAATTAATGAAAAAAATATAAGAAATGAAAGTTATTATACCGGATTCGATGGCATTAAATTTCATGATTTTAATGAAAAGATAAAATATTATAATGAGATGGTTGTTGATCAATTCGATCCTGAAACCGATATTATACACTGCCATGACTGGATTACATTTGAGGCGGGCATTGAGCTTAAGGAAAGATATAATAAACCCCTTGTAATAACAGTGCACAGCACAGAAATAGACAGATCCGGAAACTTTTTCCCACAAAAATATATAATGGACATTGAAAGAAGGGGCATAAAATATGCTGACAGAATAATAGCCGTATCAGAATACACCCAGAAGATGATTATTAAATATTATAATGCAGATCCAAAAAAAATTTATGTTGTGCATAATGGTATAGATAATACATTCATAAACATGCCGCAGAAATCCTATGATTTATACAGAAACGTTCTTTATTTTGGGAGAATTACAACACAGAAAGGACCAAGATTTTTCCTGAATGCGGCATACCGTGTTATAAAGAAATTTCCAGATATTAAATTTACATTTGCCGGTACCGGTGATCAGGAGCCTGAGATGAGGAGAATTACAGGTGAACTTGGAATAAATAAGAATGTTATATTCAGGGGCTTTGTAAGCTTTAATGAGCAGATATACTATTATAAAAACAGTGATGTGTTTCTGCTCCCCGCGGTATCCGAGCCATTTGGCATGTCTGTTATAGAGGCAATGAGCACCGGAACCCCCGCAATAATTAGCTACACAACCGGTGTTGGTGAGGCGCTTCATAATGTTTTCAGATCTGATTACTGGGACACTGAACTTTTATCTGAATATATAATCTCAATGCTTCTTCATAGGGGATTAAGAGAGACCATGGGTATAAATGGCCAGATTGAGGCAAGGAAATTTACATGGGAGAGTGCTGCCATTAAAACAATGGAGGTATACAGATCAATATGACGGATAATGTAATAATGTATTTTGAGGTTCACCAGCCACGTAGGCTGAGACCTTACAGAAGGTACGAAATAGGCAATAATAATTCATTCTTCTGGGACTCTGAAAATGAGAGGATTTTTAAAAGAATTTCGGAAAAATCATACATACCTGCAACAAGAATTTTAATGGAGAATAATATAAATGCCACATTCTCATTATCAGGTACATTTATAGAACAGGCTGAGATGTTTTACCCAGAGGTTCTTGATGCGTTTAAGGAATACTTTAAATCCGGGCTTGGGGAATTGCTTGATGAAACCTATTATCACAGCCTTGCAGGAATCTATGATGAAAACGAATTTAAAAAACAAATTTCCATGCATGCTGAAAAAATGAAAAATGTATTTGGAATCAAACCCAAAAATTTTAGAAATACAGAATTAATTTACAATACAAATATTGGCAGGATTGTTAAAAATATTGGATACAATTTAATTTTAACAGAATTTACAGACAGATTCAATAACGCCAATTCACCCAACTTTGTTTATAAGGATATTAATGGATTAGGAATGCTTTTAAGGAATTATAATTTAAGTGATGACATATCATTTAGATTCTCAAACAGATCGTGGCCGGAGTTTCCACTTACAGCCGAAAAATATGCATCCTGGATTAAACACTCAGAAGGCGATGTAATTAATATTTTTATGGATTATGAGACATTTGGGGAACATCAGGACAGTTCCACCGGAATTTTTGAATTTTTAAAATCATTGAAAACTGAAATGATTAAAAATAATATAAACGACCTCAGGGTAAATGACGCGTTAAAATTTTCTGTTAAATCAGTTATAAATACAGATTCCACAATATCATGGGCTGATACCGGGAGGGACCTATCACCATGGACTGGAAACAGTATGCAGGTTGAGGCGCTAAATATTTTGTTATCAAAGGGCGATAAAATTGATGAAAAACTCTTTGGATATCTTCAGACCTCAGATAATTTTTACTATATGGCAGCAGGCACAGGCCCAGATCAGGAGGTCCATGAATATTTTAATCCCTATAAATCACCATACAACGCATTTTTTTATTTCACAAACATACTTGAAAATTTCTAAATAATAGTTTATGTTATAATATCATTCATGTATTTTTTACATTGATACATAAAATTGCATGAAATTTAATTAAATAATATTATAAAAATATTTTTATAAATCACATTTTCCTGTTGGGCATGCAGGGTCGAATGTGGAGTCAAGTTTCAGGAATTTATCGGGCATTTTTAATGATAAATCAATTTTTTTTTCCTCATCACTTTTTTTTGTCTCCTCAGTTTCCTTTTTTGTTCCTGCATATAATACCTGCTGGCTCTTGCTCCTGTCCCTGTAAACCGTTATACCCTTGCAGTGCAGATCCTTTGCGAGCCTGTATGCCTTTGCAATGTCATCTGGAGTTGCCTCATAGGGAAGGTTAATTGTCTTTGATACTCCGGAATCGCAGTATCTCTGGAATGTTGCCTGCATTATTACATGCCATTCAGGATCTATCTCCTGCGCAGTCACAAATATTGATTTCAGGTCATCAGGTAAATCAACATTCTGCAGGTTCCCTGTCTGTGCAACCTTTTCCATTATCTCATTTGAGTAAAGCCCCCTTGACCTTAGGGCATCCTCAAATAGGGGATTTACCTCCAGTAATTCCTGCCCGTTTAGCACATGTCTTACAAAGGCTATGGCAAATAATGGCTCAATTGATGAGGAACATCCGGCAATTATTGATATTGTACCTGTTGGGGCAATGGTTGTTGTTGTTGAATTTCTCATCTTTATTCCGTTTTCCTCCCATTCTGATCCATACCATCCGGGGAAGACACCCCTCTCCTCAGCAAGTCTCTGTGATTCAAGGTGTGACTCATCATTAAGTGTTTTCATGACCTTTTCCGCCATTTCAAGGGCCTCATTGCTGTTATATGGTATGCCAAGCATTATTAGCATGTCTGCAAATCCCATTAATCCAAGGCCTATTTTTCTGGTCTTTCTTGTCATGTTTTTTATTTCCTCTACAGGGAATTTGTTGGCATCTACTACGTTTTCAAGGAACCTTGTGGCTATGTCTATTGTTTCTTTATATTTATCAAAATTGAACTGACCATTCTCCACAAATTTTGATAGATTTATTGAACCGAGATTGCAGGATTCATAGGGCATAAGCGGCTGCTCGCCACAGTTGTGTACCACAATTCCGCTAGCTACAAATGAATGAGTAGATGGTTCTACTAAATCATATACATCTTCCTTACCTACATATTCTATATTATCAACCCTTGCAACCCATTTCTCATCTCTAGGTCCATGTGAGTAACTATTTACAAGCTTTAATAACTTTGAGTTCTTTCTTTCGGATAAAAATCCTATTTTATTATAGAATGTTACCGAACTTTTACCCATGATATATAACTCGTGATATGGTTGAGTTTTATACATTTTTAGATTTCTATTTGAATCTGGAAGCATTTTAAATCCAGCCTTTCTGCGATTGAAATATATTCTACTGTATATTCCAAAGTTAAGTAACAATTCTTGAACACCACGTAATAGTTTCTCGCTTATTGATGTTAAATGTATATGCCTTGTGCTGTTCCCATCTAGATTTACTGTACCATCCGCCTCGAATAGTGCCTGTATAAATCCTTTCTGCATTTCCATTGATCCTTCAAATACCTTCTCAGGAACCTTTAATTTTTCATCCAATAAATCATATTCTTTAGCCATTTCCTTTAATCTTTCAGATGCTATTGTTGTGCAGTTTCTGCTCTCTATGTTTACCAGTCCTACATGGTAATCACGGTTATTCGTTGATGGCCTTATTATATTATTTACATAATTTTCAAAATCCTTTGCCAATACGCGATCCTGGTCATAGAATGATAGAACGGCCCGATCGTTATTATTGCCTTTGTTTATATGGCCATCACCAACAAGCCATCCAAGGACCCTTCCTTCCTCAAGGCTGCCATAGCTTCCAAAAGCTCCTCCTTCATTTAGTATTCTTATTTTTTCGCCCTTTCTTAACTTTAATGCCTCTACCCATCCTCTTTCATCGCTGTAGATTTTATGGTCTCCGGTTACCTTTATTTCGAATCCCTCCCTGGTTGTTATCTTATATACATCCTTATAGCCTGTATAAATGACATTTGATGATTTTCTGAAATTGCCACCTAATCTTCCATCTATCTTTATATTTAATGGCTCTCCATAATCATACAGCTGTTTTGCTGTTTTTATTCCCTCGGATGTGTATATTCTTGTATCACCTGTTACACAGGGATTTGTTGATTCTATATACCCTATATTTTTCACAGGGTTCTTTTTATTAATTTCATCAAGGAAAACCATTCCGGGGTCTCCGGTCTTCCATGCCTGGTTTATTATGGAATTCCAGAGGGTCCTTGCCTTAATTTTTCCCATCGTTCTTTTATCACGTGGATTCTTAAGCTCAATATAATCATCATTGTCCAGCTTTTCAAAAAATTCATCATCAACCGCAACAGATATATTGAAATTGCTTAGAACCTTGTTATCTGAGTCCTTGCTCATTATAAAGTCCATTATGTTCGGGTGGTTATAGTTAAGTATGCCCATGTTTGCCCCCCTTCTCTTGCCACCCTGTTTTATTACATCTGTTGTAACATCAAATATTCTCATAAATGATACTGGGCCTGATGCAACACCCTTTGTGGATGCAACTATGTCATCTGATGCCCTTAGCCTTGAGAATGAGAAACCTGTGCCACCGCCAGATTTGTGTATCTCCGCGGTATATTTTAATGCATCAAATATGGAATCTATGCTATCATCGACTGGAAGCACAAAGCATGCTGAAAGCTGACCAAGTGGTCCACCGGCATTCATTAATGTTGGTGAATTTGGAACAAAGCGCAGGTTTATCATTTCGTCCTCAAATTTTTTGATATAATAATTTATTCTTGTTTTCTTTGTCTCAAGAAAATCAAGGAATTCATCAAACGTGCCTGTTAGCTCCTTTTCCTTCTTTAACTCATTAAAGGCCCTCCTCAATTCATCTATCTGTGTTTTTGAAAGACCTGAATAGACCTCACCATCCTCATGTATAACACCATTTTTCTGGAAATCACGGTAATCATATAATCCCTGTATTATGGCCAGATGTACTGCAACACGGTGGAACATCTGCCTTGGGGTTTCTATTATTTTGCCCTCAGAGTCCTTGAATAAATACCTTGCCTCAAGAACCTTTATTGCATTTACAGTTAATTTTAGATCGTCCTTTACACCAAGTAGCTCCTTTTCCTCCCTTATGGTTTTCCTCTTTTCCCTGTATAATATATATGATTTTGCAACAGGTATATACGATTTACCATCAATCTTTCTTGTCATAAGAACATTTTCTACAGTATCCTGTATGGATTCAACATTTGGTACCCCCCCTGATTTTTCCAATTCCTCTGTAACAATATCGGCAAGCTTGTTTGCATCCTCCATTGAACCCATTTTAACCGAAAGCATGGCCTTATAAATTGCCATTGCTATTTTACCCTTATCGAATGGAACCTCAGTTCCGTCCCTTTTTATAACATTTTTTATACTAGTTATCATATTACATCACGGTGCATTAATGACAATACCTGAAGGAATATAAAAATTTTTGAACCCAACATGTAATTAGATAAGTTACTTACAGCATAAACATATATGTTATCAGATCAGATAAAATATAAGATAACATCATTTTTAAAACAAATTAGTATAAATACCTATAATATATAATATATCATGAATATTTTTGAATCAGTCCCCAATTTTAGCACATCCGATGAGAATATAATTGAAATATTAAAAGGCATAATAACATCAGGCGGTGGTACTTTTCTGGACAGCACATCTGATAGGGACCATAACAGAAGTGTTATAACGCTGATAGCAGATAACGATAGGATTGTACAGATACTGTTTGACCTTGCAAAAAGTGCAAAGGAACTCATAGATATGGAAAAACACAGGGGATTGCATCCAAGAATAGGTGCGCTGGATGTGCTTCCTATAGTTCCAATGGGAAATTCCACCATGAATGAGGCCATAGAAATATCAAATAAACTTGGTTATAGAATAGGTAGCGAGCTTGGCATCCCTGTTTATATGTATGGTGAATCAGCGAAAATTCCGGAAAGGAGGGATATATCATACATAAGGAATATGCATTTTCAGTATGAGGAACTAAAACAGCATATTTTGGAGGAAAAATATAAACCTGATTACGGGCCTGCTGTTTTGGGCAGTGCAGGTGCAATGATGGTTGGCGCAAGAAATTTCCTTATAGCCTATAATGTGAATATTAATACAGATGACGTTTCAAAGGTAAATATGATTGTGAAAAAAATAAGATCAGGAAAATATTTTAAGGGGGTAAAGGCACTTGCATTCCCAATTAAGTCAAAGGGTTACACGCAGTTATCCATGAATATATACTGTTATAAATGTTCACCAATTAATAACATATATAATTTTATAGATTCCGAGGCAAAAGGTATGGGATTTGACATAGAATCAAGTGAGATAATTGGTCTCCTGCCTGCTGACGCTGTTGCATTATCCCTTGGAAAATTCATAAAGGCGGATATATCTGGCAAAAATATTTTAGAATATAAAATATTAGGAAGCTATGGAAATAGATGAATATATAAATAATTTAAAAAGCGATTCTGCAGCACCCGGCGGTGGATCTGCATCAGCATTAACATCAATATTTTCAGCATCATTAAATTCAATGGCATCCCTGCTATCATTAAAAAAGGAAAAGCTCAGGGAAAATTACGGGAAATATAATAATATTGTTTTACAGAGCAATAAAATTATAGATGACTTAAAAAGTTTAATGAATGAGGATGAAAAAAATTTTATGGACATAATGGATGCCTTAAGAATTTCCCGTAATGATAAAAACAGGCCCAATAAAATAAATTATGCGGTAAAAAAAAGCATAATAACATCATGGAAAATAGCAATTAGATCATTGATAAACCTTGAAAATGCAGTTTATCTTCTTTATAATGGAAATAAAAATCTTGTTACAGATGATATAACCTCGGCATATATGGCATACTCCTCAATAAATGCATCTCTGGGAAACATCGCCATAAATTTAGGGATATATAAAGGCTCAGAATATATTTTTACAGAAAAATTGAAAATTAAACTGTTTTATGAGGAGAGCCTTAGGATATTTGGAATGGCAGAGTCCTATGAAAAAGATATATTTAAAGCTCTATAGATGAGAAATCAATATCCTTAATTGTATATGCAACAACCCGTGAATCGCTTCTTTCTATTTCGTCCATGCTGGTGAGCTTTTCCATTATACGCAAAAAATCCTGCCTGTTTCTGTTCACGGTCAGAATAACAAAATCAATATCACCCAGTATAAAAAATACTGCAACAACATTTGGAAGTGATTTTAGCTTGTTGCCAATTATCTGTGCATAATCCTTATGATATTTTGTTTTAACAAATATTATGGATATAAAATCAAAATTCAATTTCTCATAATCCAGGAGTGCAACCTGTTTTTTTATTATGCCATCCTCCTTTAGTTTATTTATCCTCTTGCTAATTGCGGAGGCTGAAAATAATCCAACCTTTTTGCCAATTTCCTTTAATGGCACATCACAATCATTTTTAAGAATGGTTAATATTCTTCTATCAAATTCATCCACCATAATGATTAAAAGTTTTATCACTATTTTATATTTTCTATCAATAAATATGTTTTTATGTCAAAAAATTTTGTTTTAATAATAAAAAAGGAAAAATTATTGCTATAAAATACTGTTTCACTTAATCATAAGAATCATTTTATATCATCTTAAGTTTATATTTATATGGTTGATGAGATTAAGCATTCTTCTGGAACAAATAAATTAAAAAGCAATGCTGTTGGCAGCATTCAGGGAATTTTTCAGTCCTTATCATATGTCGGCCCGGCTGCAGATGTGGCAATTTTATTACTTGGCACCGTTGCATTTGCACTTGTTGCCACACCGCTGGCAATTATAGTGGCATGGCTTTCATACGGTTTATTCATGATAATGCCATATGAATTTTCAAAATACAAGGCAAATGCGGGAAGTTATTATGCATATGCTGCGGGTAGCACCAGGGGTGGCGGCTTCGGACCAATGGCGCTATTTACATGGATGGGTGAGAACTTTACAGGTCAGGCCTTCGGCATACTCGGTTTATCTGCGTTCATATTTGCGATCTCAACCTATATTAGCAATATACCATATTTATGGATCCTCTTTGCTGTAATAATAACACTCTACATGTTTATTCTTCCATATCTTGGAATAAAGGTGTCAACAAATTATATGGCAATTACCGGAATGCTTGAGGTTTTGCTACTTGTCATAGGCTCATTTATAATTATCGCAAGGCTTGGATCGGCAAATACATTAAAGCCATTTTACCTGCCAACAGGCAGTGCCATAGGTTCTTTTTTCTTTGGAGTTATATTTTCCATAGTGGATTTCACCGGACTTGGCACTGTTACAACAATATCCGAGGAGATGAAAAATTCAAAGAGAAACGTGAGAAAATCAATTTTAATTGCATGGCTTCTTGCAGGGCTTGCACTGATACCGGCCTCATATGCCCTTGTTGTTGGATGGGGCCTTCCATCAATATCAGCCTTTGCCAGCGCACCTGATCCGGGACTTATTGTATTCTATAGATATCTTGGACCTGTTGGGTTCATTTTATTAATAATATTCACTACAAATAGCTATTTTTCGTATGCAGTTTCAAAAACAAATGCAGTGAGCAGGATATGGTATTCCGCAGCCAGGGATAGGGTCATATTTCCGGAGTATATTGGTGAGGTGCATAAAAAATACAGAACACCAGGACATGCCATGCTTGTTTGGCTTGCCATTTCATTTGTGCTTGATATAATAACAGGCATATATTTTGGACCTGTGAACGCCGCATTAATTCTTTTAACAATGACGGGCGTATGCATAGTTACAGTACATATAATTGGAAATACATCTCTTACATTCTTTAGCCACACGGTGCTTAAGAAAACAGGGGAATCAAGCATACTGTACCATTATGTTATGCCGACCATTGCAAGTTTTGTTGGGCTTGTTATTATTTATTATACAGTGCTTACAAACATACAGACATATATATCGGACCCAACAACGCTTAATCTTGCGTATTTTATTATAGTTATACTCGCGGTTCTCTGGATAGTTGTTGGTGCGGTTGCGGTTACATTATATTATAAATTTAAAAAACCGGAAGTGCTGCAGAATGCAGGAAATTATGATGCTGAAATGGAAATAAGTGAAAACAGTTAAGGGTGATTAAAATGGAGGTATATAATTTAAGTTATGATGAGGCGCCTGTAATAAAAACAGAGCTGCCAGGTCCAAGGTCAAGGATTGCGTTAAATGAGCAGGACATGCTTGAAACACAGAGCAGAACCTATACAAGGGCATTTAAACTTGCCGTTGATAATGCCAGGGGATCAACAGTAATGGATCTTGACGGCAATATATTTATAGACTGGTTTGCAGGCATTAGTGTTTTAAATCTTGGGCATAACAACCCTATTGTCAGGCATGCAATAGAGGAGCAGCTTGAAAAAATAGTTCATATCAATGAGGTCCCCACGGAGGCAAGAATCAATTTTTTGAAAACTTTAAATTCAGTGCTACCAAAGGAACTTAAGGACCATGCAAGGACAATGTTTACTGTTACCGGTGCCGATGCATGCGAGGCTGCAATAAGCCTTGCCAGGCATGTATCAGGCAAAAAAACCATTGTTGCCTTTGGTGGGTCATATCATGGCGTTGCCGGGGACATTGTGGGTGCAACAGCAAATTATCATTACAGGGATTATGCCGGAATATCCCCAAGGGATATATACCACCTTCCATTTCCTTATCCATATAGATTTCCGGTAGATGTTCCTGAGGAGGATATAAGCAAGGTCGTCATAGAACAGCTTGAATATATAATAAGGGATCCGGCTGCAGGTCCCGGATCAATAGGGGGTGTCCTTGTTGAGCCTGTTCAGGGTGAGGGGGGATACATAGTCCCACCTGATGATTTTCTTCCTATGTTAAGGGAGGTTACTGAAAAATATTCAATACCTCTTATTTTTGACGAGGTTCAGAGTGGAATGGGAAGAACCGGGAAAATATGGGCATCCGAGCATTATAATGTTAGCCCGGATATTATGTGCATATCAAAGAGTGTTGGTGGTGGAATACCAGCATCAATGATTTCATACCGTGCTGATTATGACAGGGATCTGCCTGCAGGCTTTCACCTTGGCACATACCGGGCTAACCCACTGGCACTTGCCGCTGGAACTGCAATTTTAAACTATTTAAAAACAAGTGATATTCTGGACAGGGTGACAAGCAAGGGCAGATATATAAAGAAAAGGTTTGAGGAAATGGCCGGTAAGAATCCATTCATAGGTGATGTTCGCGGCCTTGGCTACATGATCGCTGCAGAGCTTGTAAGGGATAAAGGCACAAGGGAACCTGCCACTGAAATGGCAAATACCATGAAGGAAACTCTTTTCA
The DNA here is from genome assembly GCF_001402945.1 of Acidiplasma aeolicum. Classification (GTDB taxonomy): domain Archaea; phylum Thermoplasmatota; class Thermoplasmata; order Thermoplasmatales; family Thermoplasmataceae; genus Acidiplasma; species Acidiplasma aeolicum. Next base: position 7,730 of record NZ_LKBG01000231.1, on the reverse strand, counting down.
GGCATGGACTGCTTATGCTTACATGCGGGCATTATGGAAATGTAATGAGGTATATAGCCCCACTCACAATAGAGGATCATATAATAGAATCTGGACTTGATGTATTCTCTGAATCACTGGATGAGGTCTCTAAAAAAATGAAATAGATGGTTACATGCAGCAGTTTAAATTTATGAAATTCTCTGCAAACATTGAGGCGGGATTTGGATCGTTAAAAAATATCGGTGAGCATCTAAAAAATATAGGGATTACCGGAACCGCTGCCGTTATATCTGGAGAAACAGCATTTAGAATAGCAGGTAAAATAGTGGTTGATTCCCTTGAATCCAGTGGATTTTATGTTAACACATTTATTTACGAAAAAATAGAACCAACACTTAAAAATGCCGAGAGTTTAAAAGCTATAATTAAAAATTATTCATCAAAAAATGATGTTTTTATAATTGGCATAGGCGGTGGCTCAACACTTGATGTGTGCAAATATATATCTGCTAAACTTGAACTTAATTTTATTGCCGTTCCAACGCTTCTTTCAAGCGATGCAATAGCAACTGGATACTCTGTTTTATGGATTGATGATAAAAACGAGGCATTCCAGACGAAGGCACCCTCGCTTATTGTTGGTGATTATGAAATATTAAAAAACCAGCCAAAAAAATACATCTCTGCTGGAGTTGGTGATATGCTTTCAAAGATGTCTGCACTTTATGACTGGAGGCTTGCCTTCTGGCTTGCAGGTGAAACATATAATGATTTCGCCATGAATGTTGCAAAGGCCACAACCAATTTATTAAAGAAGAGGATTGCGGATGTTGCGGCAATGAATTATATCGGAATAGAAACATTATTTTTGTCTGAGGTTACAGATGGTTATCTTATGCAGCTCTCTGGAACAACCCGGGTTGCGGCAGGAAGCGAACATTTATTTACCTTCGCACTTGAAAAAATACATGGAATGCCAAATCATGGTGAGTATTGCGGCCTTGGCACCATTATGATGGCATATATACAATCCAAAAAGGATGGCGAGGTCAGGGAATATTTAAACGATGTTGGTGCGGCCACAACAGCTGCAGATCTAGATGTAAAACCCCAAGAAATAATAAAGGCGCTTACAATTGCACATACAATGAGGCCATGGTATACAATACTTGGTATAAATGGCCTTTCAGAGGGTTCTGCCGAGAGGCTGGCAAGGTATACAATGGTTATTTAATTTATAATAATCAATAATAATTAATATAGGATTGCCATATAAACCATAATGGAATTTGTTGATATGCATGAGGATTTCGCATTTTCTTCATTGCGCGGTGATATAATATCTGGTAACGGCCAGTCTGGAATAAATATGCTCAGGGAATTTGAAAAGGTAACAATATTTTCTGTTGTTTTTCCACATATTCCAGCATACACTGATTTGTCAGATGAAATGACAAAGAATTATGGGTTCAAACAGGAAGGAACATATCCAGAGTACAGCATAATGATGGACCAGTTTAAATTTTACTATTATCTTGAGAGATCAGGTTATTTAAGATTGGTAAGAAGATACAGTGATATAAACAATGGAATTAATTTTTTGATTTCAATGGAGGGCACCGATGTTCTGAATCAGCCCGATGATTTATACATATTAAAAAACCTTGGGCTTGGTGCCATTGGATTAACATGGAATTATGATACAAAATTTGCAGCGTCGTGCATGTCCAGAAAGGATTATGGACTTACCGGCTTTGGTGAGGAATTGATTAACATAGCAAACAAGACTGGTATTATTATTGACCTTGCACATGCATCCAGAAAAACCGTTCTTGAAGCCTGTGCGTTAACAAAGGCACCGGTAATAGATTCACATACAAATTTAACAGCGTTAAAAAAACACACAAGGAACATAGATGACGAGGAAATAAAGGCAATTACAGAGACAGATGGTATTATCGGTATAACCGCAATTCCCGCCACACTCAATCATGCCAGTGTTGATGGAATTATAGAAAACATCAATTATATTGGAGACAACTATGGGTGGAGATATGTTGGCATTGGAACAGATTTTCTTGGCATAAACGATGTCCCTGCTGGCTTTGAAAATATAATTAAAATGGAGGAATTAAAATCAAAACTTGATCATTATCAGGATGTATTTTTTAAGAATCCCTACAGGATAATAGAGAAAATTTTGGGATGATTATAATAATTTATTTAAATACATATATATAATTGTGTGATTATTTAAAAAAATATTTAAAATAACATATATTCAACATTTATGGATAAATTCCCAACCTTCCACTGCCTAATAAATCAAAAGGATGAGGGGTATGACGCCGATATACAGCTGTTTTTTACCAGAGAGTATGAACTAGCCATGGAGGTTTCCAGGCTTATTGAGCTGGACAATGATAGCATTCAGTACTCCAGAATTCTGAAATTTATACAGTCTTTTGAGAATTTTTTAATAACCGGTGAAAAACCAGATGATTTTCAGTTCTTAAAGACCCTCCCCTCTGTTAAGGGATGGAAAGACGATTATAATATAATTCAAAGCAGGAACAGGGTTTCCAGGCTTCTCTTCAGGGCCGTATTAAAAACAGTTGAGGTTATGTATTACTATGAAAAAATGTCGAAAAAGGATGATTACAAACACAGATTTTTACCGGAATACTTCGAGGCCTTCTGGATCATGCGCGATGTATTTTATCAGAGGGCCCTTGATACATACAAAAAATAAAATAATTTTATCTAAAATTTTATTATTTTAGATTCCGGCCCAGCGTATTTACCGGGATCCTCCATAAACCTTTTATTTCTTCCATCACGGTAGTCTTCAGTATTTATTACATCTTCAATATTTTTATATTTTTCTATTTTTGTCCTTATTCTAAATCCGTTTTTAAATCCGAACGGTACAGCCATTATTGATTCCCCCAGATATGGGTCTGAAATAGAATTGGCAGACATTACCGGCATTCTGTTTTCAAGAGATCTTATTTTTATGTACATATGCCATTCCACATTAAAATCATGGCCAATTAATGATGGGTTTAATACAATATCACATCCATTACCTGCAAGGATTTTCATATAGTAAGGAAAATCAATGTCATAGCATACTGCTATCCCGAATTTTAAATCATTATGTGAAAATATGGTGATAATATTTCCACTGTTATAATGAATTTTCTCGTTTCCATACAGCATTATTTTGTCCTGATATCCGGCAATTTTTCCATAATGTACAAAAAATGATCTGTTAAAAAGGCCAGCGTCTGTTTGTATTGAAAAAGACCCGGGAATGAAATATGGTATATTTTCTGTTCCTAGATCCTCTATTATGGATAAAGCCTCTTCCATTGTCAGTTTTTCTGTTATCCACTTTTCCGGGAAGAGTATAATCTCTGAATTTACATTTTTCAATGAGTTTACAGCATTGTCATGTGCCGAATTTTTATCAGTACGCTTTAACTGTATTATTGATGCACCTATCTCAGGCATTTTATACACCCCTGCCTTTTAATCCTGAGAGATAAATAAGCAGTTTTTTGGTCATTACTGGCTTGGGCATAACACCCATATCCTCTGATATATTATTACCGGCAAATATGTAATGATTTGTTATCCTCCCAAAAGGTTCCATTTTATAGGTGTTAACAACAACAAGGTCGGGTACATTTTTAAAATGCGCCATAACATCCTCATTGAAATCTGATGTTAATCTAAACGCAACAAGAAGCCCTGAGAAATTTTCTCTTATAATATTTAACAGTTTTTTAACAGGTTTGAGTTTTATTGTGATTTCCTTATTACTATCATATTTTTCCTCGTTTTTATTAATAACCTCGAAATCCGGCAGTGCAGCGGATACTATAACAATATCATAGTTGTTTTTTAATTCCTTTATAGTATTTGATTTAAACTCATCAAAGGTTTTTGCAGGTATGTAATTCACATAATCTGGCATTGATTCCTCAGAATTCCCTATGTATGTTATTTTATCAGCACCAAGCCTAAATGCATTTCTTGCAATCCAGTAACCGGTAAATCCTGTTCCGTCATTTGTCAGGGACCTTACAGGGTCTATTCTGGCCTCTCCCCTTCCAGAGATAATTAATATTCTCCTTCCTGAAAGTTCATTATGAACACACCTTGAAACATGGTCTATAATACAGTTATTATCGCCCAATTTTGCCTTATCCCCTGAATATACTGGATTTACTATGGAAATACCCATTGAAATCAGTTTATCTATATTTTTTTTATTTACAGGGTTTTCCATCATTGACCTGTGCATGGCAGGTGCTATTAATGTTTTAACATTACTGCCAAGTGCCTGTGAAAAAAATAATGATGGCACCGTGTCTGCTATGCCTGAAGATATTTTACCAATACAGTTATATGAGGCTGGGGCTACCAAAAAAATTTTTTTATCGCGATTTTCAGAAAAAATATTGATATGCTCCAATTCTCCTGATATTCTGGTTATTACACTGTTTTCAGATGCCCATTTCATAACCTCGGGGCTTATGAACTGTGCTGCATTAAAGCTCATTGTGGTTATAACCTCTGCACCCTCCCTTCTTAGGTTTCTTACCAGATCCGGTATTCGGTATATTGAAATGCTTCCACATAGGGCCAAAACCACAGTATAACCCTCAAGTGTCCTTGAAAAAAGATTTTTATCGTATTCCAGCATGTCCATTATATTATTTCATTTTATACATATTTTTATTTTGACCCAAAACATAATTAAAAATTATTTCTGAATTCTTGAAAGCCGGTAAATATTCACAAACTGAAGCACGAATATGACTATGAATGAAAATGCCATGAGAAATGAATATGTATTTGATTCATTAAAGAGGAATAAAAAGCCTGAAAGGCCTGCTATCAGGACAAAAATAAAGCTTATTGTGGATGATATAATCAGCACATTATCAGAGATTTTAAGCATTAAATAAAATATAATAAATGATGCAAATAAAATCAGAAAGCCAAAGACCATGTGAATCATAATTGGTATAAAGTTAGTCATGGGCATTCTCATGAATCCGTGGGATGTTATTGGTGGAAAATTAACATAAAGATTAATATATATTCCAAGAATAAACTGAATGAAAAGCAGTAAAACTAAACCGCCTGTGAAGTAATATGCGTATTTAAATTTCTCTTCCATATAAATTGCATGCAAGAATAATATATTATTATTTCCAATTTTTTAATAAATGTTTTTGAATGCATAACATTAATGCCGATTGCATGGACTTCCACTTATTAAATAAACAATTTAATAATTTTGATATATTTTAAAACAATATTATTTAAAATATTATCTACAGTGCAATTTTATACAGATTTATATTTATATAATAACGCATTTAACTAGGTTATGATACCAAAAACAATGTCCACACAGCATCCAGATAATGCAAGGATGCCGGAATGGTCTCATGATAAAGCCATTATAAAAAATGAGGATGAGATCGAGGAAGCATACATAGCATATAAGAAGATGGGAATTCAGGAGGTTATGTGGGATGCTGAGGGAAAGGATGTTGACACACATGTTGTGAGAAAAATTATTTCTAAGGATAACAAATTTTTTAGTGAGAACATTCTTGGAAGGGATATATTTTTAACATACAGGGTTCCAAACCCAAGAATAGAGGGGATAGAAAGGAAAATATTAACTGAAACATTATCAAGCATACCGCTTAATTATGATGTTGGCAACAGGGTTTATATGAATAAGACACCACCAATTTTTGAGGTAATAATACCTTTCACAACCGATTACACGGATCTTTTGGGTGTTTTAAAGTACTATGAAAAGGCCATAGTTGGACAGCAGGATATTAAGCTTTATGACGATGTATATGCAAGGGATGTTACAGGTGAGGTTTACCCAAAAAAAATTAATGTAATTCCATTAATAGAGGATATGGACTCAATATTAAATATAGATTCCATAATTAATGGATATTATAGGGCTGCAGGTCCAGATCACATGAGGGTATTTATAGCAAGATCAGATCCGGCAATGAATTATGGAATGCTTCCTGCCACACTTCTGGCAAAATTTGCGGCCATAAGACTCAGGGAATTAAGCAATAAACTCAATATTAACATTTACCCCATGCTTGGTGCAGGGTCATCACCATTCAGGGGTAACCTTGGCCCGGATAACACGGTAAATGCACTGGAGGAGTATGATTCATACTATACATATACAGTACAGTCCGCGTTTAAATTTGATTATGATATAAACACTGTAAAAAAGGCGGTGGCTCAAATTAACCTGCACGATCCAGACTACAGGAAACTGCCGGATAATGTTGATTTAAATATTTTTAAATCCATACTTGACAAATATAAAAAAAGATTCCAGAGGGAAATAGAGGCAATTGCAAGGCCCATAAATGATATTACATTATATTTGCCCAAGAGAAGGGCCAGAAAACTGCACATAGGATTGTTTGGTTACTCCAGGAGTACAGGAAAGGCCGTTCTTCCACGTGCAATATCCTTTGTTGCTGCCCTGTACTCAATGGGGATACCCCCGGAAATACTTGGAATGGCATCCCTGAATGAAATGACAGAAGCTGAATATGAATTAATACATAAATTGTATTTAAACTTGAATTTTGACCTGAAGATGAGTGCAAGGTATTTTAATTATGACTCACTAAAATTGCTTAAGGAGATATGGAATATCGATGATGAGATAATAAATATGATAAGATCCGATATGAGATATGTTGAAAATAATATTGGTGTCCCAACAGATAATTCATATGGAATCAGAAAACATCTAATGTACTCATCCCTTACAATGCTGGCATTTAAGGATGGTAAATTTGATGAAATGCGCGATTACATATATGAGATGGGTTTAATAAGAAAATTTTTGGGATGAGAAGAAATGATCAGATTGCCAAAAATAGCTGTTGGTGGAATTATAATAAAAAACAATCAGGTACTGCTTGGGAAACGCAGGGATGAGCCCAATAAAAATAAATGGGCCATACCAGGTGGAAAGGTAAATTTAAATGAAACACTTGAGGAGGCACTTAAAAGGGAAATGCACGAGGAAACCGGGTTGATAATAAAAACTGGAAAACTCATGGCCGTGGCAGAATTCATTAATACAAATTTTCATTATGTAATACTTGATTATGAGTGCATCATAATGGGTGGAAATTTAAAGGCCGGTTCAGATTCATTGGAGATAAAATTCTTCGATATAAACAGTTTAAATGGCAATGAAATAAACGAAACAACAATAGAATTTTTTAATAAAATCAAAACATGCAAGCTGCCGGTTTCAATTGTTCACAGGGAAATATAAAAAATAAAAATTGTGTGACAGAATTAATATATTAAATTAAAATATAATATTTAAAGTTTTCTAATTTAGAAGGCGTTTTTTGTCTTTTCAAGTGTTTTAGCTATGCCCTCTTCCTGCTCTGCAAAAGCACAAAGCATTTTTTCTATGTCCTCATGTCCCTCGGCCTTTGCAGCCATTGCAACGTTTGTGTATTCTGATACGTGCTGTTCAGATTCCTCCTTTGCCATATCTGTTATTACCTTTTCCATGCCAGCCCTGTTAAGTGCCTCTGCTATTCCTTTTTCCTGCTCAGAAAATGCGCATAGCATGGATTCAACATCATTATACCCCTCGGCCTTTGCAGCCATTGCAACGTTTGTGTATTCTGATACGTGCTGTTCAG
>NZ_LKBG01000230.1 GCF_001402945.1 Acidiplasma aeolicum | reverse complement strand
AATTGTTAATGTTTTTATACAGGTCATTTAGTGTGGTTTTATCCATAAAATCAGAAATCCATTCAAAATTAATATTTTTTAATAATAATATCACATCATTTTTATTTGCACTGTTATTTTTCCATTCTTCAAATACTTTTAATGAGAGTTCAGTGGAATTATAAAGGTTTTTATAGCCTTTATCCTCAAGCAGTCTTGCAACCCTAAGCATTTCATTTTTCGGAACCGCACATTTTGTATCATTTCTATTATAATTATATTTCATTGCAAGTGACTGCAAAAGTCTCCGCAATGACTTATATGCCCTGAAGGCTGCAAGGTTTATGACATTTTTATTTAATCTTAGACATGCAACATTTGCATCATTTACCGACATTTCTGCATACTGCCTCTCAGACCTTATTGGCAGGTGACGGTTTCCTTTATACATATTAATATTCACCGTTTTAAGCTATTATTTCATTAATGATTAAATTTTTTGGATACAAACAGATCTTATTTATTCCTGCAAATGCTTCATGTACTTTTTTTATCATATTATAAACTCGGTGATTTTCTGCCATTCTTATTGGTAAAAATATATTCAATAAATATTTTAAATAATTTTAACTATACAAGCAATGGACGAAAAATTAAGAATTTCCAAAGCCATATATTTGCTTTACCTTATACAGAGAAACAGAATAGGAATTAACGTCAAATGGGCGGTGTTAAAGCCTCTAATGTCATTCCTTTTTGGTGAAAATATATTTAACGAATTAAAAGACAATCTTGTAATAAGCACATTTAATGAGGATGCAACACTGGAGGTTATAAACATCAATGACCTTTCATATGATATTGATCAGCAGGCAAAGGAGGATTTATTTCAGAGCGTAATTTCATATTTTGCAAAATTTGATGAGGTATCAGGAATTATGCATGTTGTATATTTATACAGGAAGCTTGCAACAATGATAGTTGAGACAATAATACTTAACATGAATATTAACTGCAAATCTTGCAATCCTGAATTAAAACTTGCCATGCCAATAATAGTTTCCGATGATTTTTATTATTCAAAGGCATTTGCTGATTATTCAAAAAATGAAATAAAAAAACTAAAATTTGATATCAACAGTTTTACGGAATATTTAAATCAGAAATGGTTTATAAAATTAATTATAATGGTTAAGGATGGAGAATACGGAAATTACAGCTATTCAAAAACGTCAGAAAACATAGACCCTGAGTTTTATAATGGTGTTATTTTCTTAATTAAAAATGATGGGCTTGCATCCATAGTCATGCATCTTGATGAATTTTTAAGCAATAAAAAGATAAATAATGCTATAACAAAATATAATTATAAAAACCTTAGAAAGGAAAAAATAAGAAGATTCTATGACTGGTTGAGCATTGCCAATGATATAGCAGTTGGAATGGAGTTCCTTGTCGGTAGTTTTTTATTCCTTCCGAATCATAATGAGCTTGATGGTGTTTATCTTTTTATAATAGGAAGCTCCCAGCTTTTAATAAGGCCAATGATTAATATTGTGCGCAGGGCACATTTATTTTTATTATCAAAAATTAACAGATAAATTTAATTTTATATTATACATAAAGGTTTATGAAAATAAGAGTGGAAATTAAATACCTGCCAAATGTTGAGGACCCCGAGGCGCTCAGCATAAAGAGAAACCTATCCATGCTTGGATATTCCGGTATAGATGATGTTAAAACATACAAAATTTATGAGTTTACAACATCAATAAATGAAGAGGATTCAATGCGCCAGATTCAGGATATATCTGAAAATATACTTACCAATCCGGTTATTCAGGAATATAAAATAGAGAAGATAAGTGATTGAATTGTTTAACATTCTGGATGCGGATGATGATAATTTAAAAAAAATGGGCAATTCGCTTGGATTATCCTTGGATGAGATGATTGTATTAAAAAACTATTTTTCTGGACTTAAAAGGAATCCAGAGGATATAGAGATTCAGGCAATTGCACAGGCATGGAGTGAACACTCGTGCTATAAAAGTTCAAAGATATACCTTAAAAGGTATTTTTCAGGCCTAAAAAGCCCTTATACGATTTTAACAATGGAAGATGACGCCGCTGTTGTATCATTTAATGAAGATTATGCGTATGTTGTTAAAATGGAAAGCCATAACCACCCCAGTGCTGTTGAACCATATGGTGGTGCTGCCACCGGTGTTGGTGGAATTATAAGGGATGTTCTTTGCATGGGTGCCCAGCCGGTTGCCCTCATAGATTCATTATACTTTGGAAATCCAGAAAATACCAGTGGCATATTAACAGAGAGATTTATTATTAACAGGGTTGTTGCAGGAATCAGGGACTATGGAAACAGGGTTGGCATACCAACTGTTGCCGGTTCAGTAGATTTTGATGACAGCTACAATACAATACCACTTGTAAATGCAGGCTGCATTGGCATAGTTAAAAAGGATAAAATTGTAAGAAGCAGGGTTGAAAAGGAAAATGATATATTAATAGTCTGTGGTGGAAGAACAGGCAGGGACGGCATTCATGGGGTTAATTTTGCATCAAAAACGCTCAATGAAAATGATTCAGAGAACAGGAATGCTGTGCAGCTTGGAAATCCCATTATAAAGGAGCCATTGATACATGCAATACTTGAAATAAATGACCTTGGCATAATAGATGGCATGAAGGATCTTGGCGGTGGCGGTTTTTCAAGTGCAGTAAGCGAGCTGCTGTATGCAGGCGGGCTTTCTGGCATCATAAACCTGGATAATGTGCTTTTAAAGGATGCAAACATGGAACCCTGGGAGATATGGGTCAGTGAATCACAGGAAAGAATGCTTCTGGCCATGGAAGAAAAAAATTTAAAGCTTGCAGATGAGATTTTCAAAAAATGGGGTATAGAATATTCAGTAATAGGCAGAACAGTAAAAAGTGACAATTTAATCATAACATATAAGGGCAAAAAGATTTTGGATATGAATTTAAAATTTCTAACATCAGGACCTGTATATGCAAGAGATTACCGTCCGGTGAGTAATAATAAATCAGATATTGCAATCAGGGAGCCAGAAAATTATGAAAAATTCATAAGGGATTTTATTTCAAGGCCAAACATATGTTCCAGGTTTAATATTGTTAGGCAGTATGATTTTACCGTTAGGGGATGTACAATAACAAAGCCATTCACCGGATTTCCGAATCATGAAACGCATTCAGACGCATCAATTATTAAGCCTCTGGAAAATTCAATGTCGGGCTTATCGATAACTTCAGGTTCCAGGGGCAAAATTGTAAGTATAGATGCATACAATGGCACAATGTGGGTACTTGCAGAGGCGTATAAAAATACAATAAGCTCCGGTTCAATGCCGCACAGCATTATCGATGCCCTTAATTTTGGAAATCCTGAAAACCCTGAAACAATGTTTAAATTTAAGGAATCTGTGAGGGCCATATCAGATTTCTGCAGGTATATGGATCTTCCATTGGTTTCTGGTAATGTCAGCTTTTATAACCAGTCTAAATATGGTGAAATAAAGCCCACACCCAATATACTTATGATAGGCATTATGGATAACATAGTAAAAAGGATAACACCAGATTTAAAATCCACTAATTCAGGGTTATATGTAATAGGTAATATTATTAATACGCTGGCAGGAAGCGAGTACTCAGAAATGTTTAATGCAGAATATTCATACATACCGCCTGTGAACCTCAATGACCTAAAGATATTGATGGAATTATTAAAAAATAACAGGGAAATAATTAATTCTGCACATGATGTTTCCCAGGGTGGATTAATAATGGCACTTTTAGAGATGGCATTTGGTGGGTCCATAGGCATTGATGCTGATTTATCCCAAATAGATGGCAAGTTGAACGAAAAATTATTTTCAGAGCTTGGCACGGCCATTGTTATAGAGGTTAAAAATGGCATGGAAAAAGCGTTTGAGGAGAAATTTAAATCGGTTAATCCTGTTAGGCTTGGAAAAACAATAAATAATAAAATAATCATAAAAAATCTTGGGAAGGTTGTAATAAATGAGGAAATAGACAATTTAAGGCATATATGGGAGCATGGCCTTGATAAATATATATAATCAAAAATTTTATAATTGTTTTACATAACATATTATGGGAGATTTTATAAAAAAATTTGAATATCTGGAGGATTTAAATATAACACTGGAACTTGCATACAGATTAAATTATAACTTCAAGGGATGCGGATACATAAAGGTGTATTCAGGAAAAATAGACCCGGAAGAGGAAAATTATGAAATTTATATGGAAAGCCTTGACTGCGGAATGTCAGAGGATGAGGTTAATTCAAAATATAATAAGATGATTGGTGAAATAAGGTCCGGTGATATAGACCTGTCTTTATAGAATCATCTTCCAACAAATGTTAAATAAAACATTTAAATCATTATCCGTGAAAAAATACTGGAGAATTATTGCAGTTATCCTTATAATATCAGGAATTATCATGGTTGGCACTGGGTATCATGGACTTACCCAGATTCCTGTAAAAAACAGTGAGCATCAGATCAATTCTGGTGAGTATGAATCAGATGATTTTAACTTTTCCTCAAATTATGAGCTAATGATGATTACAAACAGCAGCAATTACGGCCTTGTAAAGGAATCCATGGCAAAGTATATTTCACCAGGGAATATAAGTAAATATGCGATAAAACCTGTTTCATCCAGTGATGGTACATTAATTTATAAAAATCTAACCGGGAATTATGTTTTTATAGCATTTAACAGCCAGAAACCATTGATGGACTATGAATTTGCAAAAATAACAGAATTCAATGATGTTAAATATTCCGGTTATCTTGCTGCCTTAGGGGCCCTATTCACCGGATCTGGCATTATCTTGCTGTTCATTTATATAGTTTATCCAAAACTCAAAAATAATAACAAAAAAATTTAAACCTATGTGTTATATTGTTTTTATGATCGTCTCCCCCCTGGATTACAGATATGGCAGAGATAAAATGAAGGGCGTTTTTTCAGAGGAAAACAGGTTAAGAATAATGCTCAGTGTTGAGGCCGCACTTGCACAGGCAGAATCGTATTATAAAATCATACCTGAAAATGCGTATAATGATATACAGAGAGTTGTTAATTCTAATCAGGTTAAACTTGAAAGGGTAAAAGAAATTGAGAAACATATAAAGCACGACGTAATGGCCATTGTTGATGCTTTAACAGAAAAATGCAATGAGGGAAAAAATTATGTCCATTTTGGGGTCACATCCAATGATATTAATGATTCTGCAACTGCAGTACAGATCCATGATGCCATAAACATCATTACATCAGACCTTATTGAATTTATGAATATTCTTATAAAATTGATAAATGAAAATATGGACACAATAATGGTTGGGAGAACACATGGCCAGCATGCCAGCCCCATTACATTTGGCCTTAAGCTTTCTGTATACCTTTCAGAGATTACAAGGCACCTTGAACGTTTAAGCGGCGCAAGGCAGAGGATAATTGTTGGAAAAATTTCTGGCCCGGTTGGAACAGGTGCCGCTTTAGGTGATAGGGCAAGGGACATTCAGAATAAAACATGTGAGATACTCAGGATAAGGCCGGAGACTGCATCAACACAGATAGTGTGCAGGGATAGATACATAGAGTATCTCTCAATTTTAAACAATATATCAGTATCTCTTGAAAAGTTTGCCACCGAGGTCAGGAATTTACAGAGGCCTGAAATTAATGAGGTCTCAGAGTATTTTAATTCCAGCGAGCAGGTTGGTTCAAGCTCAATGCCCAGCAAAAGGAATCCCGTAAATGCCGAGAATATAGTGAGCCTGTGCAGACTTATAAGGTCCTATATAATTCCGGAGTATGAGGCGGGCATACAGTGGCATGAAAGGGATTTAACAAACAGCGCCCTTGAAAGATTTACAATACCATACACATCCATACTGACGGATGATGTGCTTGCAAAGTCAATTGATTTATTTAAGAACATTTATATAAATAAGGATGAAATGTTAAAAAAGGTAATTAATGATCAATTCATTATGTCTGAAAGTGTAACAGTAACCCTCGCCAGAAATGGTATGCCCCGGCAGGAGGCCCATGAATTTGTAAGGGAGGCATCAATGAAGGCTTACATGGAAAAGATTTCATTTAAAGAATCACTAATAAAAAATGGAATAGAAAAATTTATAGATAAAAGCATGCTTGATGATGCTCTTGACCCATTTAAATTCACAGGCATGTCCAGAGAAATATGTATGGGTGCCATAGAAGAGGCGGAGAATATGATTAAATACGCAACAGGTGATTTGTATGATTAATAATTTCGATAACAAAAAACTGGAAGACAAAAAAATGTATAAGCTGATACTTGAAGAAATTAATGGGGATGAAAAATCAATAACAGGGATACAGAAGTCTCTGGAACAAAAGGGAATAAACATGCACAGGCTTGTCCTTACGGGATATCTTGATGCCATGGTTGAGCTGGGAATATTAAAGGAGAAGGAGATTAAACCTGCCAGAATTTTTTCATTCCTTGATGATAGCCAGGATATTTATTCGATAGTAGGTGATGTTGCCAGATCAATGGATTCCGAAAAATCTGGACTCTATTCATTGTATTTATTGAATTATCTCTTTGAACGCCCAATATTTATGAGGGAAATTGAAAAATGCAATGTTTCACAAATTAACAAGAATGATTACAACACTGTAAACCCACCGTTAAGATCTGACTATATAAGAAAACTCGAGATGACAGGCGTAAAAATTCCACAGAGCAATTTAATGATAGAGCCAGTAAATAAGGATATTTACACAATATCAAGGCTCCTCAGGGAAATTGTTTATTCTCAGTTTGATTTAAAAAAATATAACGTGGCAAATAATAATCAGAGAACTCTGGATTGAAAAGTTTATATTTCTAAATTAACTTATAAAAAGGACAGTTATGACAATATACATGTATGTTTTAGCATATAAATTAAATGGCCAGTTCTGGTCACTGGATTATGATGGTAGAAAATCAGTAAACAAAAAACTTATAGATTTTATAAATGGCTTTAAAAAGAATTTAATCAGCATAAAATATTATAAATCGATAAGGCATGATAATGATATTTTGTTCTGGTCAACAGCCTATGAACCAATAAACCTTGAAAAACTTAAGGAGGGGATTAATTCTGCACTTGGCACCTATGGCGATTCAACATACAGCATGCTATCATTATATGAGGATTCACCATATATTAAGGAGGGAAAAAACCTGGAGGATACATTAAAAACAGACCCAAAGAAGTATTTTGTGGCATACCCAATGAGCAAGGATCGTGAATGGTATTTAATAAACTATGAGGAACGCAGGAAAATACTCGCAGGACATATAGGAACTGCCAGGGGAGATAGGGAAAGTTCAGGAATTTTGTCATATACAACGTACTCATTTGGCCTTGGAGATCAGGAATTTGTGGTTTTATATGAGGTTGAGGATCTTGCAGCCTGGTCGCATGTAACGGAAAAGCTTAGAGAGGTTCTTGCCAGAAAGTGGATAACAAACGAAACCCCAATATTTGTTGGGATTTATAATAATGATGATTTGGTTGATTAATATGTCATTAAAGGATTACCTACGTGGAAAGGATTATTTTATTGATCCACCTGAGCTGGAGCCCCTTAAGCCAGAAGATGTTATGAAAAGGCTTAATGAATATAAAATTATTGATGTAAGAACCGGCATTGAATTTCGCAGGGGCCATATAAAAAATGCGGTGCATTACAAATTAGGCCGTGAGGATGATATCGTTAAGGATTTTGGCAGGGATGCAAAGATTATCCTTGTATGCAAGACCGGACATAGAAGCAGGGCGGCAGCAAACAGGCTTGCAAGGATGGGCTATAAAAAACTTTACCACCTTGATGGTGGCATGAATACATGGAGAAAGGAAAAATTGCCTGAGGAAAAAGGAAAATAAGCCTATGCAAGCCCAAGCTGTTCCATTTCATTCTTCTGCTTGGACTTCAGCTTTAGGTTGTATCTTGTTATGTATCCGGCAAGCTCATTAAACGTTTTTTTCGTTACGCTGTTCTCAACGAAGTTCTTTAGAACCTCCTTATTATGCTTAAAGTCCTCGTTAAATACATCCTTATTTTTCTCGATGAGCTCCTCTGCTATCCTTTTTATATTTGATGGTCTTATACTTCCCACGGTTATCACAACCTGATTTTATAAAAATATATAAAGTATTTCAAATTATGGCGGCACCACAGTAACCGGTATATTTGAATGCGCAATAATACCTGAGCTTACAGAACCCAGTATTAATTTGCTTATCCCGTGAAGCTTCCTTGTGCCTGTAATGATTAGATCAACATTGTCCTTCTCTGCCTCCTCTATGATTAATTTTGATATTTCCTCGCCGTTGGAGTTTAATTTAATCAATTCATATTTTACACCCGCTTTATCAAGTTCCTTTGATGCATGTGAAAGAATTTCATCGGCTGTTTTATCCTGGCCCTCATACACAGATTCAGGTATATATGAGTCAAAACTGGCACTGATTCCAACTATTGTGGGTATTACATAAACTATTTTATATTCATTTATTGCACACTTCATACTCAATGCATATTTTAGTGCCTCCTTTGCACCCTGCGAATCATCATAAGATACTAAAACCTTCATATGGGTTTATTTTTTAAGTATATATTAATTTATTTATTTTTATGTTAGTATACCATATAAAAATAAATTAAAAATAATTTATATGCCTTAAATAGTTTTAACAGACATTTTTTTGCACTGTAAAATTTCTAAAATAGGTATTTATATTATAAAATAATACCATAAGCAAATTACCATACTTTGAGGTGACATATTGAAGAGAAGTTCAAGAGATTGGAAAAAAAGGGGGCATATGCGCTGGAAATGGAGAAAGAAAAAGATAAGAAGATTGAAGAGGGCAAGACGGGCAAGCAAACAGTAATTTTACCCTTTTATTTTTTAAAATAAAAAATTTTAAAATTGAAAACTTTTAAAATGTAAATAGATATTATTGAACAATTTTTAAGGCATTCAGTGCACTTAGAGGATTTTCCTGGGATACAAGGTCGGATATTAAAATACGCTTCTGCTGCATGGAATCTCTGAATCTTACTGTTACGGTATTATCATCCAGCGTCTGAAAATCAATGGTAATACAGTATGGTGTTCCTATTTCATCCTGCCTTGCATACCGTTTTCCTATGGATCCAACATCATCGTATATTATATATTTATCCTTTGGGAATAGATTTGAAAACAATTCTTTGGCCTTTTCCTGAAGTTTCTGCTTTTTAAGCAGCGGGAAAACTGCCATATGAAATGGCGCAACATATTCATTAAGTGCAAGAACGTTATACCCATTGTCCCTTTTATAAAATGACTGTGACATAACTGATAATATTATTCTATCAATTCCGTATGAGGGTTCTATCACATATGGTATTACTTCTTTCTCACCAATTTTTACCGTCATTGACTCACTGGAATTATTACCGTGATTTGTAAGGTCAAAATTAGTCCTGTTGGCGATTCCAACTATTTCAAACCATTCATCATCTATTAAAGCCTCTGCATCCCAGCTATCCGCAGCATAGTGTGCGCGTTCATCAGGCATATGCTGCCTGAACCTCAGCATTTCATTTTTTATTCCAATTTTATTTAAAAGCCGCTGTGTTTTCAAAACAAAGTATGCCATGGCCTGATTTGGTATTATGCCAGATTCATAGGCCTCCTTTACGGTCTTTTTATATACATCACCGGTATTTGGCAGCAATTTTACAGGCAGATAATCATAAAGTTCACCAAATTCAAGGCTATCAGGATCAAAAAATGATTCTATTTCACACTGGTTAAATTCCTTTAATCTTATCAGGCTCTGCCTTGGTGATATTTCATTTCTGAATCCCTTGCCTGCCTGACCGACAATCATTGGAAGCCTGTTTTTATTATAATTGTAAAGAAGCTTAAAATTTACAAAGATTCCCTGGGCAGTTTCAGGCCTGAGATACATGTCGTTGGCCCTGAACATTAAATTAAAATCGTAAACTTTCTTGATTATATTTCCACATACAGGGCATTTAAGGTTGTTTTTTGATGATATTTCATTTGCCTCATCCAGATTTTTTGGCACAGCATTTATCCCATTGTATTTAAGAACTGTTTCCAGCTTGAATTTGGTCTTGCATTTATCGCATTCACAGGCAAGGTCAGAAAATCGGTCTATATGGCCTGATGCCTTAAACACGGGCTCTGGTGTTAAATTTGGTGTGTCTATAAATATTGCGCCATCCTCAAGATAATCCTCACGCCAGAGTTTTATTATATTTTCCTTGAGAAGAACGCCAAGGGGTCCGTAATCATAGAATCCCGAAAAACCACCGTATATGGAAAATGACGGCCAGAAAAAACCCCTTCTCTTGGATAATTCAATTATATCATTATACATATTAATCATTGAATACCTTTAATAATTCAACATCATATAGCATTCCATAAATATCACCGTGGCCTGAAAGAACCGGGACCTGATTATAGTTCCCCTGAGACATAAGCTTAACAGTTTCCCCTATTGTTGAGCTAAGATAAACCACTACAGGATTCTTTACCATTACATCCCTTACAGGCATATTTGGAACCCTTATGTTTGATTTCTCAATAATATATGTAAATACATTTCTTATGCCCTCCCATGACCATGGGTCCTCATCATCGGCAATGCCTGCCTCTGATAACACCTCTGTTGATGATAATTTAACCTTGTCAAATATATCCCTGTCAGTAATAAGGCCAACAAATTTTGCCTCTGCATTTAAAACTGGAAATGAGAATATCTGTGATAATTTCATGGCTATAAGTGCAACGCTCAATGGTGATTCCTCCCATATTGGAAATGCATTGTATGTCATTACCTCCTTAACCTTTCTCTCGCCAAACTTTTCCTGTATTATATTTAAAAAATTTTGTGGTGTTAGTATGCCTGTGACCTCATCATTGTCATTGGTAACAACAAGATGCCTTTTACCCTGTATTGTGATTTCCTTGGCAGCCTCTTCAACATAATCATCCTCTTTTACCGTATTTGCCTTCCTCATTACGAGTGCGGTCTGGGTTTCATTTGGGTTATAAAATATATCACGTCTTGTTATAACACCTGCATATTTTCCATCCCTGCCAACAAGTGGTATACCTGTAACATTATTCTTTATTAATACCCTTATTACATCAGATACTGAACTTGGAACGTTATATGTTATTGGATTTCTTGTCATTATTTCCTTTACCCTGTAATTCATAGCGGTATATATTATTATATTAAATAATTTTTATGATTTTAAATAATATATTACATTTAAAATTTGCAATAAAATTAATATACAGATATAATGATTTAAGATAGGATTTTATGGAAATAAACATGGAGGATAATATATCAAAATGGGAAAAGGATGTTATAGATACATCAAAAAATAATAAATTATTATATTTTGATAGCAAATTTTTTTTGAGAATTAAATCCCCAAGCCTCCCTTTTATTTTTGATGACATAGTAAACAAGGATAAAAAGATGTCATTTCACACACATGAGGATGTGGATTCAAGAAAAAAGGATGAAATCATTGTTTCAGGTGGTGAAAAATTAATTAATTCGCTTAAAAATATCTATTATAGGGCCCAGAGTGCATTAAACGAGCACGGTACCATAGCCCTTTATCTATCATTTGGCATCCTGAAATGGCAGGATTCAGATGGTTCTGATGTTGAGACACAGCTATTTTTTGTTCCTGTGGAAATGACAAGAAAAATATACGATGAGTATTATATAGAATCTGTTCAGGGAGATATATTCTTTAATCCAGTACTAAGGGAAAAGCTGGATCAGTTTAATATTAAATTTGACTTTAATTTCGATGAGAATTTAAATATTATGGATGCAATTAAATCCTTTAAGTCAGCAATAAAAGAAACAAAATGGGAGGTAAAAAACAGTGTTTATTTGGGCATTATATCATTTACTAATAACATAATTTATAACGATTTAAAGGCAAACCATGCCCTTATAATGAAAAATGACCTCACAAGGGCACTTGCTGGGGATTTTGATACAGTTAAAAAATTAAATGCTATGATGCCGGATAATATTGATTATTCCGGGATAATAACTGCCATGGATGCAGATTCCAGCCAGCTAAAGGCCGTATACGCCGCAAGGCATGGCGCAAGTTTTATACTTAATGGCCCGCCGGGTACTGGAAAGAGCCAGACAATAGCAAATATAATTATTGATTCAATAAGCAACGGAAAAAGTGTACTTTTTGTCAGCGAAAAAAAGGCTGCAATAGATGTTGTCAGAAGGCGCCTTGAGGAGAATGGATTTGGCGATTTTCTTCTTGACCTCCATGGAAATATATCCAAGTCAGATGTAATCAAATCATTTTATAAAAGCATTGATTCTGAAAAGAACATACGAAATGAACCAATGCCGGGAGATAGATATACAGGAGGTCTAAATGGATATGTTAATTCACTGCATCAGATAAGGGAGAATTCAGGTATATCAGTATATGACGCTGCCTGCAGAATAATAAAAAGTAAAACAAATGTGCATATTGATATTGATGATAAGGTTTTGAAATATAAATATGACGACATTGAGAACATAAGGTTTCAGTTATCAGAGCTTGCGGATTATTATGATATAATTCGCGATTATTTTAAGGTTCCAGAGGGTTTCAATTTAAACTATTTTAAAAAAAATAAGAATGAATTTTATAAATCAATTGAGGACATTATGGCATCCATTGAATACAAAACAAATAAAACAAGATCTGAGGCACTGGACATAATTTATGATGCGGT
>NZ_LKBG01000229.1 GCF_001402945.1 Acidiplasma aeolicum | reverse complement strand
ACCGCATCATAAATTATGTCCAGTGCCTCAGATCTTGTTTTATTTGTTTTGTATTTAAGGTGAATATCACTTATACCATAGAATATTGCTATTCTATCAACGTTTAATGATGCTGCTGAATCAATATCCATATGGGCCGCCCTGCTGTGTGCTATTATTTCTGATTTTATTTCACCGGTATTTTTTAAACCCATTATTTTTTTAATGCCGCTATAAATATCCTCAGATACCAGTGGGTGCCCCACCTCTATCATGGCGACACCGGCCCTGGAAAGTGATTTTGCTATTTCAACCCGCTGATTCTCCTTAAAAAGAACCCCCGGTGTCTGCTCACCCTCACGAAGTGTTGTATCAAGTATACCTATCTGTGACATATATTATCATAACATGATATCATACAACTAAATAAAATTTTCGTATTTTTATTACTAAATTCGTATTAACATATTAGTAAAAACCATTTATAATAAAATATTATCGTTTTTATGATTCTGGCGGTTGATGGTGGTGGTACAAAAACCTTTTCGGCCATAATTGATGAGAATAATTTAAGGGTCGTGGGGATAGGGGTTGCAGGTCCAAGCAATGTAAGAAGTGTGTCAAAATCCACATCAAAGGGCAATATAATTAGGTCAATAAATCGTGCAAAAAGAATGGCCAGATGCAATGATATTAAAAAATCAATATATGGTATAGCGGGTTATGGTGATTCAGCATACCATACAGATGAGGTAAATTCAATTGTTAAATCAATTAATAAAGATGCGGTTATCACAAATGATGGTGAGGCCGCCGTAAATCTTGTCACACTGGGCAGCGACGGTATAGTTGCTGCTGTTGGTACCGGTTCTGTTGGCTCATATATTAACAATGGCCGCATGCATAGAATCGGTGGCTGGAGCTACCTAACAGATGATGCTGCATCGGGTTTCTGGATAGCAAGAAGGGCCCTTGAAATGTGCGAGAAAAGCTACGATGGATTAATAGAAAAAACGGTTTTGATTAAAAAATTTGAGGATTACTTTAAAATGCCTTTAAGGGAGGTGGTTGCAAATCTTGAAAAACATTTTGATAAAAGACTTATGGCATCACTTGCAATTATTGTAGATGAATCATCGTCCCAGAATGATGAAGTTTCAATGCACATATTAAAATCTGCATTTGGAGAGATAAAATTAATGCTGGATGGAATGAGAAAAAATTTTCACAGGGATGTTACCATGGGGGTTCTGGGTGGCGTAATGCAGTCCAAATTAATTAGAACATACCTTAAAGAGGAGTTTAATGATATTAAAATTTTTTATGGATACCATGCAGCAATAGGAAATGCAATAAAATTGCTTAATATCAGGGAGGAATCCATAAGGGATGAACTTATTAGGGATGTTGATAACATGTTAGTGCATTTATCTCAGGTGGAGAAGGATTTGCTGTTCATCAAATAATATCTTTTTTCATAAAAGATATATCTAAATATTAGTTAGATATTATCTAGTAATGAAGGCACATATATCAGACCTGTTTATACTTGAACAGATATACTCAACGGAGAAAAAACCGTATGACATAATCAAGGGTATAAGGAAAAAATTTGATGCTGATTATAAACCAAGCACGGGCATGATATACCCATCATTAAAAAGGCTCATGGGCAATAATCTAATAACCAAGAATGAGGGCAGGTATAAAATTACTGAGGCCGGCATAGAATACTTCAATAAAAATAAGGAAAATTATGAGAAAATGGTTGAAAATTTTACTGAAAATAAAATATTTTTTAGGAATTTAAGAAAAAGCGTGCTAAATTTAATAGATGTAATAAAGGAATCTGATAAGGATTATATTAAAAATAATCAGGATAAAATAATAAGGGCAATAGATGAGATTTCATCCAGAATTTCAAAAATGGAGATAGAGTGATAAAGATGGATAACAGTATAGAAATAGAAAATTTAACAAAGATATATGGTGGAAATATTAAGGCGGTTGATAACGTTACCCTAAAAATAGGCAGGGGACAGGTATATGGACTTCTTGGCCAGAACGGTGCTGGAAAGACAACACTTATAAAAATGTTAACAGGCATTTTAAAACCAACTTCAGGAACTGCTAAAATAGCAGGATTTGATCTCAATAAGGATGCACTGAAAATAAGGCAGATAACAGGTGTAGTCCCACAGGACTTTACAACAGATGCAGATTTAAGTGGCTATGAAAATCTAAAGCTTGTGGCGGATCTTTATGGAGTACCAAAAAAGGAGGCGGAGGAAAGAATTGAAACACTGCTCAATATGGTTGACCTTTATGACGTTAAAAACAGGAGGGTAAGTGCCTACTCAGGTGGAATGAGAAAAAGGCTTGAACTGATTTGCGGCCTGATAAACACGCCGGAAGTCCTTTTTCTTGATGAACCAACACTGGGCCTTGATGTAACCACAAGATCAAATTTATGGAAATACATAAAATCCATTCGTGATGAGTTTAAAATTACAATAATATTAACATCACATTATCTTGATGAGGTTGACGCGCTTTCTGACAGACTTTCAATAATGGATCATGGCAAAATAATAGTTTCAGGAACATCAGATGAATTAAAGAAAAGTCTTAAGGGT
Organism: Acidiplasma aeolicum; assembly: GCF_001402945.1. GTDB lineage: Archaea > Thermoplasmatota > Thermoplasmata > Thermoplasmatales > Thermoplasmataceae > Acidiplasma > Acidiplasma aeolicum. The sequence goes on along the minus strand of NZ_LKBG01000229.1, from coordinate 10,392 downwards.
GATATTATAACATTAAGGGTCAAAAATGACAGTGAGGAGAAAATAGTGGAAAATTTTAAGGATGCAATTGAGGTAAAAAAGATGGAGATGGGTGATATAAGGATGAAGGTAAACAACTCTGATGTGGTTCTGCCTGAACTGATGAAATACCTTGCAAGCAATAATATATCACCTGAATCCATTAGTATAAGGAAGCCCTCGCTTGATGAGGTGTTTATAGAATATACCGGTAAGCATATAGATTCAGAACAGAAGGATTATGCAAAAATGATGGGTTTTAAACAGAGGTGATATCATGGGTGGTTTGATTCCATTAACAATAAGGGATTTAAAAAGATGGTACAGAAATCCTGTATCTGCCATAGTGGGTGTAATCCAGCCGATATTCTGGATAGTTTTATTTGGAAGTGCCTTTGACATTGCAAAATTCGGTGTTAGGTCTGCCTTTTTCTTTGAGGGCGCACCGGATTATATAACATACCTTATGGGAGGAATATTAACGATTATTGGACTTTTCACAGGCATGTTTTCAGGTGTTAACATAATCTGGGACAGAAGGCTTGGAATTCTTCAAAGGTTTTTAATAGCCCCTATTAACAGGTCATCAATAGTTTTCTCAAGAATATTATCCTCTGTTGTGAGGATACTGGTTCAGGTTGTAATCTTATTTGTTGTCGGATTGCTAATTCCAGATGGCCTAAAGATTGCAAAGGGATTTGACATCATGGATGCTGTTATTCTTGTATCAGCAGTGCTCATGATATCATTTATATTTTCCTCACTATTCAGCATAATAGCTGTGAGAATGACAAAGATGGAATCAGTTTTTGGTATAGTTAACCTTATAAACCTGCCACTAATGTTTGCAAGCTATGCCATGTTCCCACCAGATCTGATGGCAAACTGGTTAAGCAATGTTGCCAAATATAACCCAATATCATGGTCTGCCCAGTCTGTAAGGCTTGTAATAATAAATGGTTCATTAAGTGCATCTCAGGCACATTCTGTGCTAATGTATATGACTGGGCTTCTTGTACTCAGTGTATTTATGCTTTTGCTTACATATATTTTATCAGAAAGAGAGATAAGGGAGTAAAAAATTTTTAAATTTTTATAAATACATCAGATTTAGAAATATATTATAAAAATTAAATAATTTAAAATATAATATTTATTGGCGCATTTTATTATGAGATTACAGTGCCATTACACCTTTCATAATTTAAAATATTTATATATTCATCCATATCCATACCGTTTATTACAAAAATTTTTATTCCAGCCCTTTTTGCTATTGTCAGCGATGTTATATCCATAAAAACATTTGTTCCCGCACCAATTGAATTATTTACCGAAATTTTAATGGCATCATCATATGATATTTTATCAAATTTTTTTGCGTTTTTAAACTTTCTTGGATCCTCAGAATAAACACCGTCTACAGATGTTGCGTTTATTAAAATTTTTGCGCCAATCCTTTCCGCAAATAGTGTTGATACTGTATCGGTGGTATGTCCCGGTTCAGTCCCACCCATAATTACATAACGGTAATTATGGATCATTTCGGCAGCATCGTTTATTGTTGTTGGTATTTTAGAGTTTACATCATCAAAAAATGTGGTTAGGGCAAGTGCATTGATCCTTGTTGCGTTAATCCCTATTTCATCAAGTATATTGTCATTAACATTATATGCCTTTAAATCTGAAATATAGGTCCTTGCCAGTCTGCCACCACCAACCACTATGCCATATTTATCATATGTATTTATCTTCTGGAGTGTCGAGGATACGGACTTCATTAACTCCAGATTTAATTTTTCCATTGAAATAATTGAACCGCCAAGTGAAATTACAACGCTTCTCATTTTTTCATTAAGGTTAAATATTATTATAAAATTTTCTGTTATGGAAAGCGAGGATTATAAGAGGTATGAATTTAAAAAAGCCATGGAGGAATTGTCAAGGCTTCATGGCAGGGGAACAGAATTAATTTCACTTTACATTCCACCAGATAAGCAGATATCAGACGTTGTCCAGTATTTAAGAGAGGAATACTCAACATCGGCCAATATAAAATCAAAGACTACAAGGAAGAATGTGCTTGCGGCAATAGAATCAATTATGTCCAGGTTAAAATATTATAAGCAGCCACCAGAAACAGGACTTGTATTTTTCGTCGGCCATGTTGCCACAAGGGGAGATCAAACAGAGATGTATACAAAAATCATAGAGCCACCTGAACCAATACAGACATTTTTGTACAAGTGCGACTCAAGCTTCCATCTTGAGCAGCTGACAGATCAGCTAAGGGAGAAGGAACTTTATGGGCTTCTTGTAATAGACCGAAAGGAGGCAACCATAGGCTTTTTAAAGGGAACAAAAATTGAGGTTGTTGACTATGAATATTCACTTGTGCCAAGCAAACACCGACAGGGTGGTCAGTCAAGCCGAAGGTTTGAAAGGCTTATAGAAATAGCTGCAAATGAATTTTATAAAAAAATAGGGGATATTGCCAATGCAACGTTTATGCCTGTTATTAAGGATATAATCACAATATTTGTTGGTGGACCTGGTGCAACAAAGGAATATTTTGTGGAGAAATCATACCTGAGGAATGAGATAAAGGAGAAAATAAAATATATGTTTGATATAGGTTACACGGATGAATCCGGGCTCAGGGAGCTCGTGGAAAAGGCATCGGAATCAATAAAAGATATGAGAATTACAAGAGAAAAGGATATAATAAACAGGTTCTTGAGGGAGATAAAAAAACCTGATGGCGGTCTCGGTGTTTACGGGGAAAATGCCGTTGTAAACGCATTGAAAATGAAGAACCTTGAATTATTAATAATTTCGGATTCAATAAGAAAAATAAAATATTTTTACAAATGTCCTGTTTGTGGCGCTGAAAAAACATTTACTGAGGAGCCTGAGGAGCAGCCACTGTGTGACAATGATGGGACTCCAATGAATTACGAGCGTGAGGACGATTTTATAGAGGATTTGTACAAACTTGCAGATGCTGCGGGAACCACCGTTGAATTTGTATCAGAGGATAGCGATGAGGGGAGGCTTTTAAAAACAGCATTTGGCGGGGTTGCAGGAATCTTAAGGTATGTCCCGGAAAAACAGTTGAATGTTTAAATAAATAAAAATTTATATTTATAATTTATTAATGAATGTGTATCCATTTTATTTCTTTTTTAAAAGGCTGAAAAAATACAGCAAAAACCATATTTTTAAGGCAGGGATGTTACTTGTTATCGTGATTATATACTCTGTATTCTCTGAATATTATCTGGAAAATAACATAGCCTCAAGTGGAATACATAATCTATTTACAAGTCTATGGTGGACCATGCAGACAATAACAACAGTTGGTTACGGTGATACACCAGTTTATGGGGAGTATGGCAGAATAAATGGGATGGCCATAATGTTAATTGGTATTGGCTCCCTTGGCTACTTTACAGCGGCAGTTACAACGATATTAATAGATTCTAGGCTTGCCGCAAGATTGGGTGATAAAATGGCGGTTGAAAAAAAGCATATAATTATTTGCAATTATAATGATACGGCAAAAAAGGTCCTTGATGAGATATCAGCAGCGGGTTATGATATTGTAATACTTAATCAGGATGATATACCGCAGAAAAATGATTATACGTTTATTAAGGGTAATTTTTTGAATGAGAATGACCTTATTAAGGCAGGGATTAAAAAAGCATCAATAATATTAATATTTTCAAAAAACGAGGATCGTGATTCCATGGCAATAGATGCTGAAACCATACTTTCGGCCATGATAGCCAGAAGGCTGAATAATGCATTAAGGATAATAGCTGAAATATTAAATCCATCCAGCAGAATGCATGCAGAACCTTATATTGATGACATAATCATAAAAGGCGATGTTTCCTCAATGCTTATTTATTCATCCATAAATATCCCGGGCATGCCGGAGTTATTCAATGAAATGTTAAAATCAGGCAGAATGGTGGAGGATGATATAAATGACGTCCAGAGGAACATGACATTTAAAGAATTTCTTGAGATAATGCAAAAGAATGGAAAAACTGTTATTGGTTTCAGGAAAAATGATGTGATAATGCTTGCAAATGCAAGCGATAATAAGGTTGATATGGATTCTTATATTTATATAAATAATTAAAAAAATTATTGATATAAATCTATATCATGCGTTGGCTTCTTTCTGGATGTTATATCCTTTCCCATTGAGGCGGCAAGATTATCATAGAATTTTATGACGCTTTCATCCACAGATGGCCTTATTGTACTCATTGCCTTTATGAAATCCTCCTGCGTTACCTCAGTTGCATTGGGATTGTTACGGTATGCCATCATTCCAGCCTCCCTGCAAAGGTTTTCTATATCTGAACCAACGTAACCTGCTGTTTTTTTGGCTATCTCCTTAAGATCAACATCCTTTGCAAGTGGCATCTTTTTGGTGTGTACCTGCAGTATTTTGTACCTTCCCTCCTCATCGGGCGGCGGTATGTAGATAATTTTATCAAACCTGCCGGCCCTTAGCAGTGCAGGGTCTATTATATCAGGCCTGTTTGTGGCGGCTATGACCACGACGCCGTTGAGCACCTCTATGCCATCCATCGATGTTAATAGCTGGTTCACTATTCTTTCGGTTACGCCTGAATCCATTGATGCACCCCTTCTTGGTGCTATGGAGTCTATTTCATCCATAAATATTATTGAGGGTGAAACCTGCTTGGCCTTTCTGAATATCTCCCTTACAGCCTTCTCGCTTTCACCAACCCACTTGCTCAGCACCTCTGGGCCCTTGACTGATATGAAGTTTGCGTTGCTTTCATTGGCAACTGCCTTTGCAAGTAATGTTTTTCCTGTTCCTGGCGGGCCATATAATAGGAATCCTTTGGGTGCCCTGATTCCAAGCCTTTTGAATACATCTGGATTTAACAGTGGAAGCTCAACAGCCTCCCTTAATTCAGATTTTACATTTTCCAGCCCACCAATATCGTCCCATTTAATATTTGGCACCTCAACGGTTACCTCCCTGAGACTGCTGGGTTCTATGGACTTTAATGCCTCGAGGAAATCCTCCTTCGTTACAACCATCTTTTCAAGAACCTCTGTGGGTATTGGCTTATCAAGGTCTATCTCTGGAAGATAACGCCTCAGGGCATTCATTGCCGATTCCCTTGTAAGCGCAGCCAGATCGGCCCCAACAAAACCATATGTAAGGTCTGCTATTTCCTCCATGAATTTGCTGCGTTCCTCATCAGACATTCCGAGTGGCATTCCACGTGTGTGTATTGTTAATATTTCCTCCCTTCCCTTTTTATCAGGAACACCTATTGTGATCTCACGATCAAATCTTCCCGGCCTTCTTAGTGCAGGATCAACAGCATCAATCCTGTTTGTTGCACCTATAACTATTACATGACCACGTTCCTTTAAGCCATCCATAAGTGTCAGTAACTGTGCAACAACCCTTCTTTCAACCTCACCCTGCACATCCTCCCTCTTGGGGGCTATTGAATCTATTTCATCTATGAATATTATTGATGGCTCAGATTCCTCTGCCTTCTGGAAAATCTCCCTGAGCTTCTGCTCACTCTGGCCGTAATATTTCGACATAATCTCTGGGCCGTTGATGGAGTAAAAATTTGCACCGCTTTCATTGGCAACCGCCTTTGCTATAAGCGTTTTTCCTGTTCCTGGAGGGCCGTTAAGCAGCACGCCCTTTGGTGGTGTTATTCCAAGCCTCTCAAAAAGTTCTGGATGCTTTAAGGGTAATTCTATTATCTCCCTTATCTTTCCGAGCTGTGCGGATAATCCACCAATATCCTCATAGCTTACCTTTGTTACCTCCTCGAGAACCTCGGATGCAGGTTCCTCCCTTATTTCAACCTGTGTCATGTCACCGATTTCCACCGGTATCTTGCTGGGTATTGTTTTTATGACCTTAAATAAAAGTCCGGTATGGCCTGCCAGCGTGAGTCCCGGGACGCTGATGCTATCTCCCTCTATTACAGGCCTCCTTATAAGCGCCTTTTGCACAAAGTCATCGATTCCCTCACCAAAACGTAGCCTCTGATCTTTTCTAATGATTGGTGCAAGAACCACCTTCTTTGCCTCCTCCACCTCAACCTTTTTAATTGTAACCTTATCACCTATGGATGCACCACAGTTGTTCCTCATAACACTGTCTATTCTTACTATGCCCTTATTTTCATCCTCAGGCCTGGCCCTAAAAACACGGCCCACAGTAGCCCTGACCTTTTCTATAGAAACCACATCACCGATTTCGACATTGAGGTCAAGCCGGGAAATTTCGTCAAGCCTGACCCTTGCCATGCCCGGATCAGTGGCATTAGCCTCAGCAACCCTGAGAACTATACCATTATTAGATTTCATAATCCTATATTTACTAAATAGTATTTTAAAATATTGAATAAATAAAAATTTATTTAAACGTTTGCAATTCAACTAAATAGCGCTTATTAACAAATTAAAATTTGTTGTGATTTAAATTATTTAACAGGCTGTCTATGAATTCGGTGGAATCCATAACTAAACCGTAATCTGAATGCTTAAATATTGATGCGTCCCGGTTATTATTCACAGCTATTATGGTTCCAGCATACCTTATTCCAACTATATGATTATCTGCACCGGAAATGCCAATGGCAATGTATAATGCAGGCGATATTGATACACCGGTTAACCCAATCTGGAACTGCCTGGGTATTATATGCATGTCCACCACCTTTCTGGTTCCACCTATTGCTGCATTGATTTTAGAGGCGATCTGTTTTATATCATCTATTTTATCGCGTGCCACCCCACGGCCCACACCAATAATAATTTTTTTATTAAATGCAGGAAAACCATTTTCAACAGGCTCGAAATCCAGATACTTTATATCATCAGAATGGGCAATACCTGAAATAATAACCCTGGCGTTATAATTTACATACCTTACCTTAAACATCCCGGGCCTTACTGTGGCAAAGTCTGGAATTTTTTTTGATTCAATTCTGGCTATAATACCACCACCAAATGCTGGTTTAAACTGTATCATTTTTGAATCCTCAAGTTTTATATCCACGCAATCTGCAGTTAAACCTAGTCCCAGGGATGCAGCTATAAATGATGATATATCCCTTCCATTTAGGTTTGATGGTGCCAGTATATGCCTGACATTGCTTGTTTTTATATAATTAATAACAAAATTTGCAAAATCTATGTTCAATGGTTTCCCAAGATATATATATTCATGGCAGGCAAGTCCATCTATTTTTTCTGGATCAATATTGCCGATGAAAACTATCCTGTATGATCCATTGGATAATTCAGCAATTTTTGATGCAATCTGCATTGATGTTGCCGGATCATCAACTGCCAGTCCAAGGAATATGTTATCAGATTCGTTATCATCAATGCTCTCTGTTTTTTCTGTAATCATATTTTCATTTAATTTTTGATTTAAAATGCCAGTAAATTCTTCAAATGATATAAATCTGCAGTTTCTGGAGTCATTTAGCATGGAGGTGCCTGAAACAACGGTTAATGAGTCCGAACCAGAAATACCTGTTATTTTATTAGAGTCAAAAATATCAATATGATAATTTAAATCTATATCTGGAACGGGCCTCGCACGGTTTATTTTTTCACTTACAGAAATTAAGGCTGGAAGTTTAAATTCTATAGTTCTTATGCCGTTATCCTCATCACGTTTCGCAATACAGGTATCCCCATCTATTTTAATTTCCGATACCGATGATATGAATTTATATCCGGACATGTATGCTGTTTCTGGTGGAACCTGTGATGTCTCACCATCCAGGGAATATCTCCCCATCAGTACAATATCAGGTTTTATTATATTTATAACTGCTGAGAGTATTTTGGATGTTACATATGTGTCTGATCCGCCAAATTTTCTATCGCTTATAAGTATACCACGGTCTATGCCCATTCTTATTGCTTCCTTTATTACGTCCATTGCACTTTCAGGGCCCATGGATGCAACTATTGTTTCATAGCCGTATTTCTCCTTGATTCTTACTGTTTCCTCCACCGCCTTTTTATCAAACGAATTCATCAGGAGTTTAACCCCCTGTCTTACAATCCTGCCTGTGCTGCTATCAAATTTAATTTCATTTACGTCAGGTACCTGCTTTATAAATACCAGTGCCCTCATTAAAAGTCCACCATTATAATACCATCCTCTATTTTTGTTTGGTAAAACCCAAGGTCTTTTATCTTTTCATCGCTCCCTTCGGGTCCAGCGGTTACCCTTCCAGACTTTATGTCAAATGAGGCAAAATGGTTTGGACATACTATGGAACAGTTCTCTATAAATCCCTCATCCAGTGAGGTATTTTCATGTGTGCAGTATAAATCAAGGGCATATACATGATTATCCTTCTTTATAATAAGCAGGGGCTTGCCATCGATGGTTATGCCCTTAATGGATCCATCCTTAAGATCAGTATCTTTTATGACATTATGCCACATAAATGTAAATCCATAATTTTTATTTAACATCTTTGGATTTTAAACAGGATAATATTTAATACCTTATATCTTATATTAAAAATATGTATGCAAAAAAAATTGAGGGTGCACCACATTCTTCCCTTGGTGAATCTCCCATGTTCTTTAATGATACACTGTACTGGATAGATATAAACAGCGGCACACTTCATTCAATGTATAAAAATACCTTTTCGTCTGTTAAGCTGGACGAGATAATTACCTTTATAGCCCCACATAATGATGGGATAATATACTCCACAAGAAATTCAATAAATTTTTACAACACTGAAAAAGCATATAAAAATGCGCTTTTTAAGATGGATTTTCAAAAAAATGTAAGATTTAACGATGGAAAATGTGACCATTCGGGAAGATTATTCGCAGGGACAATGGATATTAATGAGAAGAATCCTATAGGAAAACTTTACAAATTTGAAAAAGAACCAGAAAATATACTGGAAAATGTTATAATATCCAATGGAATGGCATGGAGCATGGATGGCAGCACCATGTATTATATAGATTCTCCGACCAGAAAGATAAGGGTTTTTAATTATGATAATATCAATGGAGAAATTATATCAGAGGGGCAATCCATAGATGTTAGTGCCTCACCAGGTGTTCCAGACGGCATGACAATAGACTCCGAGGATAATATATATGTTGCATTTTTCGGCGGTTCCCATGTATTAAAATTAAATAAATCCGGAAAAATTTTACTTGAAATAGAACTTGACGCGGAAAATGTTTCATGCTGCACATTTGGTGGTGATGATTTTCGAACGCTTTTTATAACTACTGCATTTAATGGCAGAAATGGCGGTGGTATATATATGTTTAATAATGATGTTCCCGGAATTAAACCGGATATATTTAAATTTTAATTTTGCTTTGTTTTTATTGATCTAACTGTTTTCATGCAAAATTTTAATATTTCACTTCTTGGTGGCTCCTCAAAATTTCCACTGCACATGGCCTCTATAACTATTATATATGTTGTAAATGTTGTTTCATAAATTCTTATTTCTGGTTCATTTAATATAAACTTAAAATTCTTAATGCCATCTTGCAGAATTGGGATAATTATGTCAGGGTCTATATCCTTTGATATTTCAAATTTCGTTCTAACAAGCCTTGAATTATTCTTCCCCTGAATAAAAACTGCCGCCTGTATCATAATGCTGTTGGGTATTTTTAATGGGACATTGTCATCTGTGAGTATGGATGTGTACATTAAAGAAATGTCTGTTATCACGCCTGTATATCCGGGTATTAAAAAATCGTTTGAATAAAACTTTGGAGGATATGCAGGTGCATCAAGACCATACTGCCATGTAGACACTGTAACACGATCACCAACCCTGAATGGATGGGATGCAACTACAGCTATGCCACCAAATATGTTTGATAATACGTCCTGTGAGGCGAGACCAAGGACAAGGCCGGCGAAACCACCTGCTGCAAGTGCAGCACCGATATCTATTTTAACAAATGTGAAGAATATTATAATTATAATCAGATACCCGACAATTTTTACTGTGAAACTTAAGGTTCCGGCTGTTGATTTTCCTATTGCCCTGGTGGCCCTGTTCATTATTAATGATGCTATGAGATTTACAATTATAATTCCACCGGCAACTATTGTTATTGCATATAAAAAAATGTTATACGACTCGAAGAAAGGGATGTGATATATTGTATCAAGTATAAATAAAACAGGGATTATTATTGCCAGTGATATGATTACAACTATTATTGATGCTATAAGACCCCTTCTGTTCATTGTGTTTTTATTAACTGATCTTTAATAAAACTTTTTCAAATTTTAATATATAATTAATAGTAATAGAT
>NZ_LKBG01000228.1 GCF_001402945.1 Acidiplasma aeolicum | reverse complement strand
TTTATGTTTTAAATAAAATGTTTTAATATACTTTTATAAAACCTTTAAAACAGCCAATAATATTTTTATAAATTGAATGCATTTAAGCATGAAGTGATAAATTGGAGGTAATAAAGGAGGATATAATTATTATAGGAGGTGGTATGGCAGGACTTAGGGCAGCCATATCAGCTGCAGAATATGACAGTAAAATTAGTGTTGGACTTATATCCAAGCTTTACCCCATTAGGTCCCATTCGGTTTCTGCAGAGGGTGGTACCAGTGCTGTGCTAAACCCAAAGGATAATTTTGACCTTCATGCATATGACACAATTAAGGGCAGTGATTACCTTGCAGACCAGGATGCAGTTGAAACATTTGTAAGATTGGTGCCGGAACAGATATATACAACAGATCACTGGGGGTGCCCATGGTCAAGGAATCCTGATGGAACAATATCCCAAAGAGATTTTGGAGGGCTTAGCTTTCCAAGGGCAACATTTGCAGCCGATAAAACCGGATTCCATGTGATGCAGACCCTTTTTTCAAGGGCATTGAAATATGATAATATACATTTTTATAATGAGTATTTTGTTACCTCGCTTATTATTGATAACAATAGGTTTAACGCCCTAACAGTAATAAACATAAAAACTGGAGAGTTTCTGGCGTTTCAGGCCAAATCCCTTATTTTTGCAGCCGGTGGTGCCGGAAGATTGTATAAATTTAGCACCTATGCACATTTTGTCACCGGTGATGGTGATGCAATAGCCTACCGCGCAGGCCTGCGCCTGAAGGATATGGAATTCATACAGTTCCATCCCACAGGCCTTGTTCCATCGGGAATACTTATAACCGAGGGTGCCAGGGCAGATGGGGGATTTCTTGTAAATAATAAGGGCGAGAGGTTCATGGAAAAATACGCCCCATCAAAGAAGGATATGGCGCCAAGGGATATTGTATCCAGGGCCATAATGTGGGAGCTGCAGAAGGGCAATGGAATTAAGGGTAAATATGGAGATATTGAGTATGTTAACCTGGATTTAACCGGCATAGCAGATAAGCTTGAGGAAAGACTACCAATGATTACGGATATAGCAAGAAAATTCAATAATATAGATCCGGCAAATGAACCAATACCTGTAAGGCCGGCAACGCATTACACAATGGGTGGGATACATGTTAATGTTAATACCGAGACAACGGTTCCAGGAATATTCAGTGCAGGCGAGAATGCTGCTGTAAGCATCCACGGCGGCAACAGGCTCGGTTCGAACTCCACCAATGAATGCCTTGCATTTGGCAATGTTGCTGGAAAGAGGGCGGCTGAATTTGCAATGTCAGGGAATATTCCGGATATAAACATGAACAAGGTTTTGGATGAGGAAAACAGGATATATGATGCAATACTAAAAAGAAACAGCGGTGAAAATGTTGCTGCAATCAGGGAAGATTTGAGGGCTTTAATGGACAGATATGTGGGTGTTTTCAGGGACGAAAATGGGCTTTTAACGGCCCTTAAGGGGATTAAACAGCTTAAATCAAGGTACGAGGGCATATCAGTGGAGGATAAATCAATGACATTTAACATAGAACTTCAATGGGCACTTGAGGTCGGATTTATGCTTGACCTTTCAGAGATTATAACAAAGGGTGCATTGTTAAGAAAGGAATCACGTGGGGCCCACTACCGTATAGATTTTCCAGAACGTGATGATACAAATTTCCTTAAGCATACAATGGCAAGATATACAGTAAATGGCCCTGAATTTTATTACATACCTGTAACAATTACTAAATGGAAGCCTGCCCCGAGGGTTTACTGAGGTGTTTAAAATGTATAAACTAATGGTTAAAAGAAGGAATGAACACGGAGATGAATATTACGATAATTATAATGTCCCGGCGGATAAGGCTTCCACTGTTCTTGAGGCCCTGCTTTATATAAAAGAGAATATAGACCAAACACTGTCATTCAGGTATTCATGCAGAATGGAAATATGTGGAAGCTGTGGCATGGAAATTAATGGAAGGCCCAGAATGGCATGTTCCACACAGCTTGCAAGCCTTCACTCAGATATTATAAAAATTAGTCCACTGCCACATTATAATGTAATTAAGGATCTTGTAGTAGATTTTGACCCATTCTTTGATAAATACAAAAAGGTAAAACCCTACATTATAAGGGATGATGATGGAAATTACAGTGCTGAAATACCCCAAACACCAGAGCAGTTCAATGAATTTAAGGGGTATGCACAGTGCATTAAATGTGGATTATGCATGGCGGCATGCCCTGTTGTTGGCACCGATGAAAATTATCTAGGACCGGCACCATTAACGGCCTTATTCAGATACAATATTGACAACCGTGATCAGGGAATAATGTATAGAATAGATATAGCGAACAGTGATGATGGCACATCAAGATGCCATTTTGCCGGTGAATGCACTGAGGCCTGCCCCAAGGATGTCAGGCCATCATTTGCAATACAGAAATTGAGGGTGCAGGGATTAAAATATGAATTAAAAAATATAATGGGTGGTAAGAAATGAATAAAACAGGCATAGCGGGATGGTTTAATATTAAGGATAAGGGGACAGGATATTTTGCCTTTGCATTCCAGAGGTTTTCCGGCCTTGTCATAGTTATTTATTTATACATGCACCTGATATTCCTGTCAAGCCTGCTTGATGGTAGGACAACCTACAACTCACTTGTGCAGAATATCACATACGGCCCCTTTGATATATTCATAGTAATGGATATGCTTCTGGCCCTTGTAATATTTTACCATGGTGCAAATGGAATAAGGCTTGCATTAAATGAGTTTGGCATAGGCCTTAAACACCATAAGCTATTTTTTTATGCGTATGAATCCATATCCATGGTCCTTCTTGTTTTGTTTTTATACTATGCGTATTTATTCTTGGGAGGTCATTAGATGAATAATAAAAATTCAAATGGGTTAAAAGGGCTCGGCCCGCTGGGATGGCTCCTGCAGGTAATTACAGGCGTATTTTTAATATTCTTCCTGGGAATTCACCTGTATCTGGCAAATATAGACTTCGGGCACCCAATAAGATTTTTTACCGCGGTTCTGGAGAATCTTCATAATGGTTACTGGCTTGCCTTTTATATTGTTTTTACATACATAGTTTTATATCATGGACTTAATGGTGTGCGCGGTATATTATATGACAGATTTGACTCACAAAAATCAAGGGCATTAATAAAATATTCATTATCAGTGCTTTATGTGGTCACAGCAATTTATGGAACATTACTTGCGCTTGCAGTTTCAAGAATAGCAATTCCATGAGTTTAAAAGTATTAAAATGGCATACATTTTTAATAAAAACCTATGAATTAAAAAATTTTTTAAATTATTATAAAATTGTCCTGTAATTTAAATCTAAAAAATTATCTTCAGGCTGTTTCCTCCTCTGTTATATTTTTGCCTTTCATTCCAGATGATGCAAGGAATGGAGATACGGCAAAGGCCAGAAGCACAATTACTATTGCAGGCACAATGCCGTACAGCACTGTTTTTGTATTTGAAAATTCCGCACCGACAAAAACTGGTATTATGGCAACACCAACATTTGTGGCCACACTGTACATTGATGTTGCAAACCCGGCCCTTGCCGGATCATCCACGTAGTTCATTATTGAGTTCAGTGCGAGCACCCAGAAGGCATTTCCAAAGAAGCCAAAGATAAAAAATGAGGCGATTATTAGGTATTCAATGTTTGTATAAACCATTGAAATAAGAAGTACCATACCAAATATAAAAGACATTGAACCGGAGGCAACTGTGCCTGTCCTTAACATTTTATATTTTTCAAAAATATATGGTAGTAAAAGAGCGCCTATTGCAGATCCCAAAAATTCCAAACCACTAAGAAGGCCTGATAATTTAAGTGCTGTTAATGCACTGAAATGAAATCCAAGAACTGTTGATGCTATTCCTCCAAATAGAATTGATATTGATGCCATGGATAATCCAACATACCAGTTTTTTAACATGCCTATCTTAAAAGAACCTTTCAACGATTTCCCCCTGTATCTGGCCGGATAGCTTTTAAGCACTGGAATTAAAATGGCTGATGCAATTATGGCAAGCACTGCAGGGAGCAATAAAATTCCCCTGATCCCAAGTGCTATAAATATGTACGGACCAATTAATGACCCGGCTGACATGCCTAAGAATAGAAATCCTATGCTTAGGCCTGCTATGGTTGCTGACTTAACAGGATCCATTGATTCCGCAATACTTCCAACAGGCGCAAGTGAAAATGGATATGCTGTTGCCGCCATTAATGAGAAAATTAGAAATTCCATGTAATTGTTTGAAAATGCCCTTGCCAGTAAGCCTATCACTGAAAATATTACTGCCAGATAAAGGGCAGACTTAACAGTAAATTTTGCAGATAGAATTCCGGCTATGAGGCCTATAATAGCCATTGTGTATCCATATGCAGACAGCACCAGCAATATTCCGGAAAGATTGGTGGATAGCAATTTGCTGAGCTCGGGAACCACCGGTGAGATAATAAACCAGCCGAAACCAATTGTAAACACAAAGAACCAGTAAGGTATCAGTTTTTTAATATTATCCATGCTAGATAATGACAATCAAATTTATAAATTTATTGAATTATTTTGTAAATAATCCTTACTATGGCCCTGAATAATAATTATTCTGGATATCACCATAACAAAAAATATTATAATTTACTACTTTCAATGCATTTCATTACTTTTTCTATTCCATTACTCAATGGCAGAGGGTCTTTAATAACAGTATTTCCGGCAACAAGATTATCAGCCTCATCCACAATATAGTCTTTTTTAACATATTCTATGTGCCTATTGGTAACCCACTCAATTAATTTAATTAAATCATTAACTGATGTTCCAGTCCCTGAACCAACATCATATTCACCAGGTACAATTTTATTGTTTATTATATCATATATAAGTTTAACAACATCACCAACATACAGGTAATCCCTTATATGTGTGCCATCACCATAAACAGTTGCAGTCTCACCATTCAAAGCGGCTTTTGTAAATAAATACACAGCACCCTTTTTTGCATTCTCACCATATATATTATAAAATTTTAAAACATAATAATCCATATTATATAATTTACCATATAATTTTATCCATTCAACAGCATTCTTTTTTCCGAGGGAGTATGGATTTGTGGGATTCTGAATTGAACCTGATGATGGAAAGATAAACTTTGAATTATTTTTTCTGGCCAGTTCCAGAAACTTAATGGTTAGATCAAGGCCATCCTTATAATATTCATATGGAAATTTTGTTGATAGCCTTATTAAACCTCTTGCAGCCATATGTATTATATAATAATATTTAACATCCTCTAATTTATCTCCAAGGTCATAGCCGTATACTTCATAATTATTTGATTTTAAATAATTATATATATGACCACCAATAAAACCTCTATGGCCGGTTACAAGAATTTTCATATAATGGTATTCAAAAATTCATATTAGATATTTTCCATTTTCTTTTTTAAGCAATTGCAGTTTGAAAATTTTTGTAATAGCAATAAGAAAATCCTGAGTAAAGTTTTAAATTTAAAACATGATATTAAATGAGATTATCCATCAGTTATATTTATATAGAAAATTTTCGTTATAAATGCATGAATTTGAAAAAGATAATTGCTGTTGCAATTATAATTATTGTAATAGGCGGGATAGCATATTATGGATACGATTATGAAACTCATGGCACATTGAGGTTGGAGGCTGCTGATTCCGGGATATCCCTATCCGGTGCAACAGGCGTTTACATAACATTCTCTGCAATAGCACTTCATTATGATAAGGCATCATCAAACAGCACAGGCTGGTACAATTATTCACTGCCATGATAAAACTGTAAACATATTTGATGTGGTTTTATCAAATGCAACCTTCCTTTCAAACATAACAGTTCATTCTGGAACATTTAATATGATAAAAATATACATTAGTAAGGTAACCATAGATATACTTGGGAATAATATAACATTGAAGCTTGCCCATTCCTTCGCACTGGTAATTAACACACTTTCAGTTTCACATGCCGGAACCACAACTGCAATAATGGAGTTTAACCTAACAGATAATATACATTTAAGCAGCTCCACAGCAGGAGTATTTAATATGAGCGCCAGCGTCATCGTTAAATAAAAATTATTTTTATTGCTAAATTAATTTTATTAAATATTATTATATTATGTTTTATGAAGGTAGCAGTTATCATGGGCAGCAGCTCAGATTTTGAAACAATGAAGGATGCCATTGAAACCCTAAAATTTTTTGGTATAGAGGTTGAATATAAAATTGTATCGGCCCATAGAACACCAGAATTTATGCTTGAATATGCAAAGAATGCAATAAATAATGGCATAGAGGTTATCATAGCAGGGGCCGGCGGGGCGGCACATCTTCCCGGTATGGTAGCATCCATGACAACATTGCCCGTAATTGGCGTGCCAGTACCATCAAGGAATCTAAATGGACTTGATTCTCTTTTATCAATAGTACAGATGCCGTCAGGTGTTCCTGTTGCGACGGTGGCAATAGGAAATTCAAAAAATGCGGCCCTGCTTGCTGTTAGAATATTATCAATAAAATATGATAAATTAAAAATGTTTCTGGAAAAATTCATGGTGGATCAAAAAAATAAGGTTCTTGGTGAGAAATTATGATTATTGGAATAATAGGTTCAGGCCAGCTTGGATACATGATGATAATTACCATGAAGAGATATCCTTTTAAGTTTTATGTTATAGACAGAGAAAAGGGCCCTGCCGGATACATAGCAGATAAATTTTTTACAACGGATAAGTATAAAACGTTCGTTGATTCCTGTGATTATATAACATTTGAATTTGAACATGTTGATGAGAAAACTCTTGAATATGCAAGTTCATCAGGAAAATTAAGACCAGATATAAAAACAGTTGAGTTAAAAAGGGATAGATCTCTAGAAAAGGATTTTTTGCAAAAAAACGGTTTCCCAATTGCACAGTATGAATACCACGAGGATTTTGAATCTGCATTCAGGGCGGCAAAGAGGATGGGCAGGGCTGTAATAAAAACCTGCCGTGGTGGATATGATGGCAAGGGGCAGTATTTTATCAATGAAAATACAGATAGTTTAAAATGCCAGGACTCTGGACCATTTGTTGTGGAAAAATTTATAAATTACGATTATGAGGCGTCAATAATAGCGGTTAGGGGCAGCAATGGAAATTTTCAGTTTTTTGATCCATCCTTCAATTACAATAAAAACGGCATTCTTATTTATAATATAGCCCCATTGGATGGTAATAATAAAATGCCTGAAATGGCAAAAAAACTTATGGATAAACTTGGCTATATTGGTGTTATGGGTATAGAATTCTATGTAACGGGCAATGAAATATTAATAAATGAATACGCACCAAGGGTACATAATACCGGGCATCATACACTTTTAGGTTCATCAATATCACAGTTCGAGGAACATATACTTGCAGTGGCTGGCCTTCCCATTCAGAAGCCGGTGCTTTTCAGGCCATCAGGCATATTAAACATTATTGGTACATCCATTGATGATAAAATAAAAAAAATACTTGGAATGGGCGGTACAAATATATACTGGTATCATAAGGAAGAAATACGGATAAAAAGAAAGATGGGGCATATAAATGTCTTTGGCGACACATTTAATGATGTTAACAACAAAATAAATACTTTAATGAATTTAATTTATGGAAATAATCTTGATAATTTCATAGGACTGTAACCCCCTTAACACCATCAACCTTTTTTATTTCTCTTATAATATCACCTGATAGCTGTGTTGATGTAACAACAACGGCCTTTGGGTTCTCAATCAAATCAGGGTCATCGGTAATAACCTGCCTTATGCTTATATTATATTTTGAAATAACAGAAATTACCCCAGAAATAATTCCTGGTTTTGCCGCATTATCAGGTATTATCTCTATGACGCCAAAACCCATTTTTGAACCTGAATCGGAAAAATCGGCAACAGGTTTTAAATTTGTAAAGAAATCATACAATTCCTTATTTTCTTTTATTCTTTTTAAGGTATTTATTACAACGCGCCTGTCAACATTATAGGCCCTAGCAATTGAATTCGGCTTAATTTCAATTTCATCACAGAAAATTTTAATCTCGTCGTCTAGCTCCCTGATGCTGAGGCCTATGCTTATCATCTTCTGAATTATCTTTTTCTCAGCTGGAAATGGCTCGAAAACTTTATTGGCGTAGTCCCACATAGTATGACATAGATATCTGTTATAATTATTTATTGATAATAAACATATTATGCAAATAATAAAATATAACTACATATTATACCAAAAAATTAAAATTTTTTGGTGTGTTATTTAAATCTTTTAATTTATTGTGTTTACAGTATATTATTACAATAAATTTAAATTAAAAATATTGAGGAAATATTAAATCCAGAATGTCTCGTAATCCTCCTTTATTTTATTTAAAACATATATCCCACCTATTGGGGCAAATTCATCAACAAGGTTGTCAGGTATTTTTTCCCTTGTAAGCCCGACGTTGGACATTGCAGTCTCACATGCAATAATTTTAATTCCGGTATTTTTTGCCTTCCACACAGTATCCAGTATGGGCCTGTACAATGCCTGGTCCTTATTTAAGACTGAAACTGCAGGGGTCAAAAATATCATTTCTATCTTCATATTTTTTTCATATTCCTTCATCTTTGTTGCCATACCTATGTTGGCCATGAGTTTTGCCATGTTCTCCCTTCCTGTTTCTATTACAAAGATAATTTTATCAGCCATGTATATCATATGTATATAATTTATAAATATTTTGTCGTATTTCGTTTTTTTATATATTATAACTAAAATATTATTTAAAGATCTAAATTACTATAATAATTGCACCAAGAACGGATAAAGCAATTCCAGTGTACTGTCTCAGCCTTAGCTTTTCGTGATAAACAATCCGGCCTGATAATGCAAGGGATACAGGAAGCATTGCTATAATGGCACCGGCTATAACCAGTATGCCATATTGAATGGAAAATGCATATAATACATTACCTGAACCATCAAGTATGCCTGCTATTATTGATATTAAAATAATCATGAATGCAATGTGGTCTGTTCTAATATTATTTTTAGAAATTTTCATTTTGATGCCATTAATTATTTGCCTTATATTAAATATGATGAAAACAGAGAAAAAGCCTATAATTCTTGAAAGGAGGAGTGGCACCGGAGATGAGTGCACCGATGCTATTGCAAACGTTAATGGAATATAATAAATTCCCCAAATTATATTTGCAGCAGCAGCTATTAATAATACCTTATCGACCTTAAATCCCCTTGTTACTGTGACAAGTATTGATCCAAAAATTATAAGTATAATTCCTGGCAGAATTAATGATGTTAATTTTTCACGCAAAATGCTCAAACCAAAGAGAATTACAACTATTTGCTGTACATTTATTGTTACCGCTGCATTTCCAAGGTTTGCGCCCCTTAAAGATTTATAAAATAGTATATATCCAAGTCCTAAAAAAATTCCTGAAAATACCGACATTACAATAAGAAAAATTGAAAATGAGTGCACGGGGGACATCATAATACTAATAAGCATTGGTAAAATGCCGGAGCCAACAATTATCATGGAAACAATATTGGGATTAATTTTTGATGTTAAACCCTTAATGATTGTGTTTGATGCAGTCCATACTGCAAGTGCGGCGAATGGAAATATTATGTACTGAAACATTATCTCAGCACAGTTAATATTATCTAATATTTATATTTAACACGAAATTAAAAACTTTATAAGCTGGAATGGGGTAAAAAATCGATTTATTTTAATTTTATAATACTTGATTAATGATAAATATGATAGTATAAATTAAAACTTTAAATATTTTATATATAAATATTTACCAGCGTCTGCCATGGTATCTGTATGATTTTTCATGCCATGATGTTCTGTGATGGTTTTTTATTATGTTTTCATTAACTATTTTGTTAAATGATGAATTTATATACTTTTCGTTTAGCCTGATCTCTATATGCTCCATATTTATGCTGCTTTTTGCCTGAATTTCATGGATCATGTATTTTTCCTCCTCATTAAATATTGTCATCGCACGGCCATTTTTACCCATTCTGCCTGATCTTCCAACCCTGTGTGTGTATGTCTCTATATTGTCAGGTGCATCGAAGTTTATAACATCTGAAATTCCCGGTATATCCAGACCCCTTGCAGCAATATTTGTGGTAACAAGTATGCCAGAATCCATTTTTCTAAACTCATTTATTGATCTTTCCCTGTAATTCTGTTTCATGCCGCCGTGAAGTAAAATATTTCTAAAACCCTCCTGCGTAAGGGCCCTGTTAATTATTTCACCCATTTTCTGTGTTTTGACAAAGATAATGGATTTTTTTGAACCATAATCATTTAAATATGACATTAATATTGAAAATTTATTGCATTTTCTGGATACGGTATAAATATGGTTTATTGTTTCCGGTATTCTATCCTCATCAGCAAATATGTTTTCCGGGTTTTTCATGAACTGCCTGGAAAGCATTTTAATCTTTTCCGGCATTGTGGCCGATAACAATATTGTCTGCCTCCTATCATTTGTGTATCCTATTATCGTTTTAATGTCGTCTATAAAGCCCATGTCAAGCATCTCATCAGCCTCATCAAGAATGAGGTGGTTAATTCTGGATATATCAAGGTAACCCTTATTTATCAGGTCAATTATTCTTCCGGGTGTGCCTATTACAATATCTGCACGGTACAATGAATCTATCTGCCTCTGATATGGGGCCCCTCCATATATTATTGAATATCTTAATCCGGTATATTTTCCCATTTTTTCAAAAACTTTTGCCGTCTGCAATGAAAGCTCCCTGGTTGGAAGAACAATAAGGGCCTTTACATACCTGCCCTTTAAGCTGGATATGGAATTTAACACTGGAATTAAGTAAGCACCGGTCTTTCCAGATCCGGTTTTTGACCTTATAATTACATCCCCTCCAGACATTATATGTGGTATGGCCATATCCTGAATTTCTGTGGGATTTATAAAATTCATATCATTTAGTGCCCTTTTAATCTCTTTATTAATATTCATATTTTCAAATTTTGACAATTTAAACACTCCATTGTATATACTTAGTTTCCTTATATACTTATTCTTATAATAAAATAAAATTTTTGAGGATTAATCCTCAAGTGCTGTACTTTCCATGATTTTATCCTTAGGTGCCGATTTTAGTCCTATAAAAAAGAATATAATTGCATAAAAGAACAGAACCAAATAGTCAAATGGATATGGTATTAAATTTGTTCCTCCCGTGGGTGTACCACCGTATCTTGACAATAGTATTAAACCAATTAAGTATAATGGTATCCATAGTGAGTTTTTTAGATGAAGATTTGAGTATTTCTTTAAATGTGCCTGGTAAATAAATATTATGGATCCTGCAAGGGTTGCGCCAAGTGCGTATAATGTTGTTGGATATGTTGCCCAGTAAATAAGGTATGTTGCAATGATGAATGCGGAAAATGACCAGAGCATTGGGTAAGGAATTTTAAATGGCCTCTCAACATCCGGGTATAATTTTCTCAGCACAGGCAATGATATTGATGCAATTGCAAAATTTGCAACTGCGGCAACAACCACGAAATCGACAAGTTCATACCATGATGGTAGTGGAACCAAAAATATAATCCCCAGAATGACTGATAAAACAAGAGCATATACAGGTGCTCCACTTTTTGTAGTTTTTCTAAAGATTTTCGGAATTGCATTTTCCTCTGAGAAGCCGAAAATTATTCTGCTTGCACCGGTAAGATAAACACCAAGTGTGCCTCCTGGGGAAATAATTGCAAAGATAAAGAATATCACAATCATTACGCCTAAAAGTGCAGCAACCTGAGGACTTACAAAGCTTAAATTACCATGCATTATATCAACCAGCGGTGATGATCTACCTGCAATATAGGCCCAGTCACCGATAGGCTTGTTAAATCCCTTCCAGTTTACGGTTCCAACTATTACAACAGCCATGGCAATGTAAAGCAGGCTCTGAATTAACAGAACAAGACCTATAATCTTTGGCATGTTTTTTGCTGGATTCTTAACCTCACCTGCCATATCTGCTACCTGCCTGTAACCACCAAATGAAAAGAGTATTCCAGATGCGGGTATTGCTATGAAAATACCGCCAATGGATGGTGCGAAGCTTGGAGATACAAAATTGGATGGATGGAAGATGAATAATGGAAGTATTATTACAAATGCAATAACCACGGCTATTTTAACCCATGTCCAGACCTTATTGAACTTCGCGAAATGTGCTATGCTCTTAAGATTTAAAAATAAAAAGCCAATCATTAAAAGTATTGATAAGAGTATTCCATATCCGGTTAAAAGGCCCGTGGTCGAATTATACAGCTGCGGAACATAAAATGCAGCATATTCAGACACTGCCACTGCCTCTATTGCAGGAATGGTAACTGCCCATATAAAAAGGGCCCATCCGGAAATAAAACCACCATATGACCCATATGAATAATAGGCAATCCTGGCACTGATTCCGGACCTTGGAAACATTGCAGAATATTCGGCAAATGGCAGGGTTACCAGAACTATAAATACTGCTGTTAATATCCATGAAATAATGACAGCGGGGCCAGCATAACCTGTACCGCCTGCTGCCGCAAATAAAATGCCGGAGCCAACCGCCCCGCCAACGCCGAACATGATTGCATCATGTGTATTTATTCCTCTTTTTAGACCAGTTTTTGTTCTTTTAATACTCTCTGCCTCATTCAAGTTCATATTTTCCTAATGAGAATAACAATATAAATTTTTGCCTAAAAATTTAAAAATTAAAATTTATTAAATTTAAATAAGATGGAAAAAATGAGTAATAATATAAATTTAAAAATACTTTTGAAATGATTATCATAAAAATGTAATTAATT
>NZ_LKBG01000227.1 GCF_001402945.1 Acidiplasma aeolicum | reverse complement strand
ATTATTTAAAAATTTATACAATATTCTGAGTATAAATGTATAAATAATAGTAATTTATAATTAATTAGATGATTTAATGCCAGAATTAAGAGTTTTTATAGATAAAAATGAATATAATGTCGAAAAAGGTAAAACTATTCTAGAAACCATGATGGAAAATAATATAGATATACCGCATGTATGCTTTAACCCAGCTCTTGGACCAATAGAATCATGTGATACATGCATTGTTAAAGCAAATGGCAAATTTGTAAGGGCATGCTCCACAGAAATTGAGGATAATATGAATATATGTTATGAGATAGAAGATGTAAAATCAAGGCAGTTAGAAGCAGTGAATAGATTACTTACGAGACACAATTTACACTGCACTGTATGTGAAAATAATAACGGTGACTGTGCATTGCATAATGCAGTTGATAAGTTAAATTTGGAAAGGCAAAAATATCCGTTTGAAAAAAAGGGGTATGAACCGGATTATTCAAATCCATTTTACAGGTATGATCCAGATGAATGTATATTATGTGGGCGGTGTGTTGAGGCATGCCAGGATGTTGAGGTAAATGAGACTTTAAGCATAGACTGGTCACTTGAGAAACCACGTGTTATATGGGATGATAATAAACCAATAAATGAGTCTTCATGTGTTTCATGTGGCCACTGTGTTACCGTTTGCCCTGTAAATGCCTTGATGGAAAAATCAATGCTGGAAGAGGCGGGCTATTTTACATCGCTAACAAAAAAAGCCAAAGATAATTTGGTGGATTTTGGAAAAGGATTGGAGAAACCAATAGGTATTGGCATGATAATGAAAATAAGCAACATTGAGGCACAGATGAGAAATGAACAGATAAAAAAGACAAAAACTGTATGTACATACTGTGGTGTTGGATGTTCATTCACTATGTGGACCAAGGGAAGAAAAATTTTGAAGGTACAGCCGGAGATTGAATCACCGGCGAATGGTATATCCACATGCATAAAGGGTAAATTTGGATGGGATTTTGTAAACAGCAAGGAAAGATTAAAAAAGCCACTTATAAGGAAAAATGGCAAATTTATTGAGACATCATGGTCAGATGCAATAAGGTTCGCTGCCAATGGATTAAAAAAGGTTTCTGAAAAATACGGCAATGAATCAATAATGTTTATAGCATCATCAAAGGGAACTAATGAAGAAGCATATTTAATGCAGAAACTTGCAAGACAGATATTTCACAACAATAACATTGATAATTCCTCAAGGTTTTGTCAGGCTCCTGCAACAACAGGACTGTGGAGAACTGTAGGTTATGGTGGTGATGCAGGATCAATAATGGATATTTACAAATCTGATCTTGTGTTTATAATAGGGGCAAATACAGCAGAATCCCATCCAGTTATTGCAACAAGAATAAAAAGGGCGCATAAATTAAATGGGCAGAAATTAATAGTTTCTGATTTAAGAAAAAATGAGATGGCAGAACGTGCAGATATATATTTGCATCCTGCACCTGGAACTGACATTGTACTGCTTTCCGCCATAACAAAATATATTATAGATAAAAAATGGCATGATAAAAAATTCATAGATGAAAGAGTAAATAATTTTGATGATTATTATAAAAGTCTATCATCATTTACACTGGAAAATGCTGAAAAAATAACAGGAATACCAAGGAATCAGATTATAAAAACTGCAGAGATGATTCATAGTGTTAAAAATATGTGCATACTATGGGCCATGGGTGTTACACAGCATTCTGCAGGGTCTGATGAATCAACTGCAATATCTAATTTATTACTGATAACCGGCAATTACGGAAGACCAGGCACAGGAGCGTATCCTTTAAGGGGACATAACAATGTACAGGGTGCAAGTGATTTCGGTGCAATGCCAACTTATCTGCCTGGATATCAGCCAATAAATGATAAAAATGTTATACAAAAATTTGAGAAGGCGTGGAATACAAAGCTTTCGGTTAAGCCAGGAATAGATAATGTATCATGCATAGAAAACATAGATAACGATAAAATAAAAGCAATGTATATTGTTGGACAGGAATTTGTCAGTACTGGTCCAGATTCTGAAATGGTAAGAAAATCACTTGAAAATCTTGAATTCTTAATAGTTGAGGATGTATTTTTCTCAGAAACTGCAAAATTTGCAGATGTTGTTTTGCCGGCAAGCGTAAGCCTTGAAAAGGAAGGTACATTTGTGAATACTGAAAGAAGGATACAGAGATTGTACAGAGTCATGGAACCATATGCTGAAACCAGACCTGACTGGGAAATAATTCAGGATATTGCAAATGAGCTTGGAGCGGGATGGAATTATAAAAATCCATCTGATATAATGGATGAGGCATCTGAATTGTGCCCCATATTTAAGGGCGTTAATTATTCCAGGCTCGAAGGATTTAAGAGCCTTCAGTGGCCCATGAAGGAAAATGGTGAGGATTCTGAATATTTATATGAGGATAGATTCAATTTCCCTGATGGCAAGGCAAGACTATACATACTTAAATACAGGCCTCCATTAATGGAGGATGAAGAATACCCGCTTCACCTAAACAATGGAAGAATGCTTGAGCATTTCCATGAGGGAAATGAAACATTTAAAACCCCCGGTATAAGGGAAAAAGTGCCTGACACCTTTGTTGAGATATCAAATGACCTGGCAAAGGATTATGGCATAGAATCCGGTGATTATGTAAAAATAGTCTCAAAGTGGGGCAGTGTAAAGGTACGTGCCCTTGTAACCGATAGAGTGAGTGGAAATGAGCTGTATATGCCTATGAATGCTGCATATGACGAGGAGGGCATAAACATGCTTACGTCATATAACCGCGATCCTGATTCAGATACACCGTCATATAAGGAATTGCCTGTTAAAATAATTAAATTAAAAGATAAGGGTCCATCTCCACTTCCAAAAACAAATCCAAGATTTGGAAAACGTGTTCCACAAAAAGGAATAAACATAGAAATGAAGTGGAAGAGAACAGATTATGTAAAATTAACGGATGATTAAAATGGCAAAACCAATAGAATATATTGAGGAAAATGAAAAAAACGAAATGGATATAACAGACATGCTGCCTGAGGAATATAAGGAAAGTTTCAGCAACCTTCTTAAAACAGTTAAAAATCTTAACGATTCCGGGTTTTTTTCACTTATTAATGCATTAACATCAAATTATAAATATATCATAGACACATTATCAGACCAGCTAGAATCAGAGGATACAAAAAGATCCATGACAAATATTTTTAGTATATTCCAGCTTTTATCAAAACTGGACACAGATAAAACTGTAAATTACATGTCAGAACTTGGAAATGCAATAAGTAATGCTAAAATTCCTGATAGAAGATATGGGCTTATGGATATAGCGAGGACTATAAATAATAATGATACTGCCAGGACTATTATATTACTGTTGAAGATACTATCAGATACATTTGGTAAAAAATGAATCCATATATTAATAAAAAAATTATAAAATGTATCGATGGAAATAAATATTTTACAAATGATTACATAACATCAGAAGAACCCCTGGAAATAAGATTATCAGATGGCAAAAACACAGAGCCGGTGTCGGTTATAATGAGAACACCGGTTGATGATTTCCCACTTGCCGTTGGATTTTTATTTGATGAAGGAATGTTAAAAATAAAAGATTTTCAAGGCGTAAATTATGATTATGGAGCTAAAATAAACGAAAAAAATAATATAGTTATAGTAAGTGTAAATAAAATTGATTATGATTTAACAAATCAGAGAAATTTTTACGTTAATTCAAGCTGCGGTGTATGCGGTAAAACAAATATAGAGAATGTTTTTATAAAAAATTCCAAATTTGTGAAAATAAAAGATAGGGTAGAACATAATCTGATTTCTTTGTTACCAAAAAAAATGAGGGAAAATCAGGAGATATTCAGATATACAGGTGGTATACATGCCGCTGCCATATTTGATTATAATGGAAATTTGATATCCATATCTGAGGATATAGGAAGGCATAATGCCGTTGATAAATCCATAGGAAAACTTCTTCTCAATGGTATATCAAGGATGGAGGACACAATAATGCAGGTGAGTGGTCGGGCAAGTTTTGAAATAGTACAGAAAGCGGCTATGTTTGGCATATCAATTATTAGTTCAGTCTCTGCACCCTCATCGCTTGCGGTGGAACTTGCAGATACATTTAATATTACATTAATTTCTTTTGCACGCGATAATAAATTTAATATATATACTCATGATGAAAGAATACTTTAAAATAACATTATAAATTTTATATTAATCATCTTGATGTTGGATATATAATCATATTTATTAGTATAAAGACCCATAATAAAAAAATGCCCCAGGATCCCGGAAATGATTCCTTCACTGCATTGATTATTCCCCTATGGCCATCTGATATTACCAGCTTTGCTCCTGTCAATCCCTTTCCTTGAGTTTAAAGAAGAAATTATTCCAGTCCATCCCATCCTCTGAATTATAAATATTAATGGAAAGAATCTGTCTTATTCTATTGCTGTTTACACCTATTGATGTGTATAATGCCATTGATTTATATTTATTATTTTCCCTTACCCTAAAGTATGATGCATCTATATAGGTATATTATTTTATCATCTATCCTTGTTTCTAAGACTTCCTTAACCTTGGCATCCAGTTCCTTATTCAGTGATGATACATACTCAGTAGATACACTGACACCAAGATTATTTATTATACTGTTAACAGATCTTGTTGATACACCATTAATGTATGATTCTGCTATTACAGAGTTTAATGCCCTTTCAACAGTGGAGTATTTGTCGAATACCTTAGTTGTAAAAGATCCTGACCTTATATCAGGCTTGTCTAATGTTAATTCACCATCCAAAGTCTTTAATTTCCTTTTTTGGTTCCATTCCTGTAGCCTGTCCTTTTATTATTCCTTTAAGATCTTACAGCATTTAACTTTCAAATGGACTGATCCATTACATTGTTTAAGAACCATGTAATCAGTTCCTTCTTTCCATCTTTTCTGTCATTTATGAAAACCTTTATTAATTCCTCTATACTTATTAATTGACTCTTTTCATTTGTCATTTTGTTTACCTCATTATAATATTGCAAATAGTCATTTTAAATTTACAGCAAAAGAATTACACTATCATCCTTTTTAATGATCATATCATTATTAACATGGGGTTTATAAATACACAAAATACGGTACACAACCACTCATTATCAAAAGAGCTTAATATTTCTAAGGAGACATTAATAAATTATTTTGGTTATTTAGAATATTCATTGATTATTAAATTGATATTAAATTTTAGAAGATCATTTACATCAGCATCACGGAAAATGAAAAAGGTATATTTTTATAATTCAGCCTTTGTATGCAATTATAAAAACATTATGGATTATAGTTATTATGAAAAATTAATAGAAAATTTTGTCATGCAGGAACTTGATTCGAAATATTATTTCAGGGATAAAAATTATGAAATAGACTTTATTTTAAAAAATGGTAATATTATACCTGTGGAGGTTAAATATAGAAATAATGTAGAGATAAAAAATTTTATAAAAGTTTTAAAAAACTAAATTTAAATTATGGTGTAATTATAAGCAAGGATGAATTCAGGGAAGAAATTATTGATAACATCAAAATTAAAATTTTACCGGTATGGTATTTACCCATAATTAATATTAAAATTTTAAAATAAAATAATTATATGCTATGTTAATCCAAACTTTTATAATATCTTATTTTAAGCTTTTATATGGCATAAGTTAATAATCAAAAAAATAACGAACCATATAAATAATACCATTAAATAATGGTTTATGAATAAACTAAACAACAGCAAACATGTTTTTCTCTTATATTCCATAATATTAATTTTAATGGCAATCTCAATGAGATCAACTAACAATATGGTTGTGACAACCGTGCCTTTATTCTCCAAATACATTCTTCACTTTTCCTATATATTAACCGCACTTGTTACTGCAGTAATATATCTTGGCACTGTAATAGCCACATCATTTTTGAATCCATTAATGAACGCCCGGTTAAGGAAAAAGGTATTTGTCTTCTCAAATTTTTTATTAACATTGTTTTTAATACTTTACTATTTATCAAATAGCATAAGCGTTTTTATTATTTCATTTTTAATTGGGCTGGCATACGGTATAATTCTGCCAAATATAGTTACATCTGCAAGCCTCTATCCTGATCAAACAGGCAGGGAAAGGCTTTTAAGCATCTATTCCGTTGGTCTAAGTTTTAGCCTTGTCTTTGGCCCAACCCTGGAATCCTATTTGCTCAAAATTATAAGTTATAGAACTATATTTCTTTTCTTTGCACCAATTGGCATCATAGGATTTATATCATCATTTTTCATGGAATTCCCGGAAAATAAAAGGGAAACACATGGGAAATCCATTAGACATAATAGTGGCCTATGGACATCAATACTAACAATAACCACCTATAATGTTCCATTTGCCGCCCTGACCGTTTTTCTTGCCATATTTGCAGAAACAAGATTCCAGGTAAGCAGATACATGGCATACCTTCCATTTGTATTCTTCTTTACAGTATCGTTTTTTGTTAGGATTTACCTTAGCATAAGGCCAATAAAAAATATCAGGTACGCAATAATTATTGCCCCGGCAATAACAGTTATAGCCCTAATACTGTTCCCGTTTCTTCCAAATTATGATACATTTATACTTGTTATGATGCTTCTGGGTATACCGCACGGTTCCATATTTCCACTATCCACCATTGAAATATCACGTGGATCATCCATATATGAAAGGAATGCGATAAATTCTTATTTCTATTCCTATAACATGAGCCTTTTCATGATTATACCATTAATCTTTGCGGCCATAATACCTTACATAGGCTTTGAAAAAACCTTTGCGATTCTAATTATCCCTGTTATTATTTCAGTGGCAGTAATTATTAAGAAATTCTGGAAGGACGATAAAATCTTCGGGGTTAATAAAAGCATGCTTTAACATAAATTTTATAAAAACCATTATATTATCTAATCTGTTATATTATAATTTAATATAATCAAATATTATATTTAACCCATGATTTCTGATGATACTTTGAGGGAGGGAATGCAGGCACCAGGCATTGCATTCACTGTAAATGAAAAAATAAAACTTGCCACAATGATATCTGATGCTGGAATTAAAAAAGCCCTGGTTTCATATCCATCTGCCCACGAGTCTGAAAAGTATGTAACTCAGGAAATAGTTAAAAGGGGAATTTTTAAGGATGTTTATGGTCTTGGAAGAACATTAAAATCTGATATAGACGAAATATACTCCACTGGAGCAAATATATCCCTGCATTTACCCTTCATAATAAAAGATATTAACACAATTTTGGAAAATATAAGGTATGCATCAAGGCTTTGCAGAAAACTTGAGGTCGCCCTGGTTGATATTGACCAGTACACCATAAATGATTTAATAAAAATATCAAGGTTAATACATGACTCAGGTGCTGATATTATCCAGATTCCAGATACAAAGGGAATTACGGAACCAAATAAATATGGAACGATAATTAAAAGGATTAAAAATGAGGTAAAAACATCACTGGAAATACACTGCCATAATGATTATGGATATTCAATAGCCAATGCAATTGAGGGATTAAAAAACGGTGCAGATTATGTTGATGCAAGTGTATTTGGCCTCGGTGAGAGGAATGGCATCACAGATATTGCAGTCATATCAAATTACCTGAATAACCTGGGTAAAACCAGTATAAATATGGAGAAAATGAAGACTTTATACAGTTTCATGCATGACCTAATAACAGAAAAGGCAGGCCAGCAATTTTTTTATGATAATATACCAGTTTTTGGCAAAAATATAAATTACAATACTGCAGGGACACATGCCTCTTATGGCAATATTTTTACCGGTACTGATTATTCAGTAAATGTTTATACAGGGAAGGCCATGATAAGGAATATTTTGGCAATTAATAATTTAAACCTTAGCGATGAAAATCTTAATTTATTAATAAAAAAGATAAAAGACCTATCATCAGATACTGGAATGGTGTTAAGTGCGGAGGAAATAATTAAGCTGGCCGGTGATTTAAATTGATTACCGTGCTTGAAATTGGCCAGGTGGTTGCAGGCCCAACTGCAGGTTTAATATTTTCAGATCTTGGGTTCAGGGTAATTAAGATTGAGAATCCCAATGGTGGCGATATATCAAGAAAATTGACAGGTTCAAGCTCTGGTACCTTTGAATATTATAATCGGGGCAAGGAGAGCATTGCACTGGATTTCAGGACAGATACTGGCAAAAAAATACTGGAAGGCCTAATAAAAAATGCAGATATAATTGTTGAAAATCTAGGTCCTGGATCTATGGATAAAATAATTAATCAGGACCGCA
This sequence comes from Acidiplasma aeolicum, assembly GCF_001402945.1. Lineage (GTDB taxonomy): Archaea > Thermoplasmatota > Thermoplasmata > Thermoplasmatales > Thermoplasmataceae > Acidiplasma > Acidiplasma aeolicum. Next base: position 4,612 of record NZ_LKBG01000227.1, on the reverse strand, counting down.
TAAAACAGTTAAACCCAAAAATAATATATTTATCAATAAAGGGCTATATGTGCGGGCCGTATGAAAATAGAAAATCGCTTGATTTCCCAATAGAAATAGAATCTGGCATTGCATATATGACCGGACTTAAAAATAAACCAATGAGGATAGGTTCATCAGCCATAGATATGGCCACTGCCATGATGGGTGTAATGCTAGTCCTTGATAAACTCAGAAGGCATGAATCAGGGTTCATAAAAATAGGTTTGTTTGAAACCGCCATGTTTCTTGTGGGTCAGCACATTGTAACATACCAGAAGGAGAAAAGGGATTTAATGCCATTAAATGAGGAAAATTTTGCATGGGGAATATATGATTTTTTTATGTCTTCTGATAACAAAAAAATCTTTATAGCAATATCAACGGATACTCAATGGGGTGATTTCTGCAGGGCATTTAATATACCTCCAAGGGATGAATACAAATCCAACATTCAAAGATATAACCAGCGTGATAAATTAATTCCGGAAATCCAGAAAATTTTAATTTCATATAATTTAAATGACATAATTTTAAGACTGAATAAATTTAATATAAGCTACGGAATTTTAAACAGGCCGTGGGATTTATTAAAAAATGAACACGCACTTATGCACATGGTTAATGCAGAATATAATGGCACTGATTTTATTATGCCATATGTTCCCGGTACAAGAAATAATAAAAAAAATATAGAAAACCTTGGATGCTCGTCATTAAAAATTCTAAGAGAACTTGGCTATACAGCTGAGGAAATTAAAAATTTTATAGATTCCGGTGTAATTAAATAACATTTATTATCTCATTAAATATTAAAATGCGTTAAAAGTTTTATTTAATATGTTAGAATATGTATTTTAATACTATTATATATTTGTAATTACATGGATGGGAAACCATACGCTGGTAGCGTGTCTGATAGACTGGAAAGACTCCCATGGTCAGGTGTTCACAGGAATTTTCTGCTTATGGTCGCCGGTGGTGAATGGGCAGAGACACTCATGCTTCTGGGAAATGGTGCCATACTGGCACTCATGGTAAGCGTGCTTCATTTCAGTACAACTGTTGGTACACTCATAATCCCAACTGCATTTTTCCTTGGAGAATTTACTGGAAGCATTTTCTTTGGATGGCTTGCCGATAGAAGGGGCAGAAAATTTGTGTTTTTATACAATCTGCTTGTATTTTCAACAGGAATGTTTATTGCAGGCCTAATGAGTAATTATCTTGCCATGGCAATATTTATTTTTATAGGTGGCATTGGTGTCGGTGGGGAATTCCCTCTTGTTGATTCATTTACAACAGAAATGATGCCGGGCAAGGTCAGGGGAAACAGACTTGCACTTGTTTACACAATTGCTGTTACCGCCGGTCCATTTATAGCATTTCTGACATTTGCAATGCAAAAATATGCACCACCATTTTACTCATGGAGAATTATATTCTGGTTCATGGGTGCTGTTGGAATTGCAATATGGGCAGTAAGAACCAGGCTTAAGGAATCGCCAAGATGGCTTGAAACTCAGGGCAAATATAAAGAGGCTGATGAAATAACCACTGAATGGGAGGACAAGACCAAAAAGGACCTAAAGTTAAGCAAGCTACCGCCTGTGGAAACAGAAACAGAGGTAAATGAGGCTAAAAGCAGGTTTAAGGATATATTTGAACCTGATTTAAGAGAGAGAACAACAATGATGCTTATATTCCAGTTCTTTCAGTCTGGAATATTTTATGGATTTACTGCACTTGCACCAACGTTTTTGATAGCAAAAGGTTACACAATAGCATCAACCCTTGAGTTTACATTTCTGATATTCGCTGGCTTCTTCTTTGGATCGGTGTTTAATTTATTTATAGTGGATAAGATCGAAAGGAAATGGGGAATTATATTAACAGCTATTCTTGCAGGGGTCTTTGGAACTTTATTTGGAATTGCCACAAATGTTTACATGGTGATTATATTTGGTTTCATAACAACGTTTATTCTCTGGAACTTTTCAAACTTTTTCCATGCATACCAGGCAGAAATATTTCCAACAAGGGTAAGGCCAACCGCGGCAGGCACGGTTTATTCCGTAAGCAGGGTATCCACATCAATACTGGTTTTATTCATAGCGGCAGTTATACTTCCTCATGGGGTGCTCGCCAGCTTTGGAATAATATGGGTCTTCATTGCCATAGTTGTAATTGACCTTGCACTGATAGGTCCAAAATCAACCGGCAAACAGGTTGAAAAAATTATAGAATAATTTTTTTATTTTTCCCCGTAAATATAGGAGAATTTATTATGCGCATTTTTTGTTATACTGGCCGTAAATCCATATTTTTCCAGTTTGGCCTTTACAACCTCCGGATCTGCATATGATTTAACAGCTATTCTTTTAATCTTTTCAAATGAATCGTTTTCCTCTGATAAAAATTTGTTTTCACATGTTTTTGCATCTATATAAACATAATCTGCATCATTGCAGTACTTTTCAAATATTTCTGAGAGTTTAATATTTTTACCATCGGAGTATTCACAGTTAATGAATTTTATTCTCCTATCAACCTCATTTATGTTTAAATTTTTCACGGCGTTTTTATTATGATTTATTCCATAAATTTTTCCAGAGGTGTTAAGTGCTGCATAAAGAAGGGAATCCCCATTATCCTCTGAGATTATTAATACATCAGGGTTGTTTCCTGTTAAAAATGAAAGACGGTCAAATATGAATACGTCAGAAAAGTCAGGGTCTGAATCAAGGTTACACATCATTAGCTGGCCATATTTATACTTAAAATTAATGCAGTCTGGAAGCTTTGTATCCTCAAATGTAAAAAAATCTAAATTCTTCCCGCACTGGCCATAGTATTTGCATATTGCATAAAGCATTGCCTTTTCATGGTTCCATATTGCCCGCCTGTTTGGAATGGCATTAACTATTATTCTGTCCTTTTTTGCTGTAATTTCCCTTGCAACAGCAAAGGCATTTTTATATGCATGCTTGCAGATCCTGTAATTTTCAAGAAATCCCATTTTACCCATATAGTTACAAACTTTAAAAATTTATACTATTTATTTGTGCAACATTTGGATTTTATTATCCACCACTTACCTGCGGAAAAACAGCTATATTATCGGAATCTTTTAACCTCTGGCCATTATAATATTCCTCATTAACAGCAAAGAATATCTGCCTTCTGTCCAATAATTCTGGATATTTTTTAAATAGTATGGTTTTTAATTCATTTATATCATCTGAATTTATTTCTATACACTCCTCATCACGGCCTGTAATGTCCCTTATGCTTGCAAAATACCTAACATTTATTTTCATAATAATCACCTCCAGTAGGGTATTCTGTTTTTCACAGCCTTGATAAACTCTTCATCAAGTGACCTTTGATTGTTAAGCTTATCCTTTATATTAAAATAATCATTTTCTCTAAGCAAACATGTTTTAAAATTGCCATCTGCTGTTACCCTCAATCTGGTGCAGTGTTTGCAGAAATCCTTATTATGCATTGGTTTTACAAATTCCACCTTAACCTCGCCGTCCAATGTATTCAATATATACCTTTCACGGTTATGCAGTTCATTTCTTTCCATATAAATCGAGCGTTTTTTTATTTTTTCCTCAATTGGCTCAAGGCTGACATGATATTTTAAATAATCACCTGAATTTTCCCTGCCACGGGACGTTTCAAACTCTATTAACTGGAGTATTGCGTGATTTTTTGCACAGAAGTTTATCATGGAATCTATCTGGTCCTCATTGATGCCCTTGAGAACAACAAAATTAACCTTGACTGGTGTTAAGCCTGCATTGTTTGCCGCCTGTATGCCTCTTTTAACAGTGTCAAGATAATCCCTCCTAACGTTTGTAATTTTTTCAAAGGTGTAATCATCATTGGAATGCATTGATATATTTACCCTATCGAGGCCGGCATCTTTTAATTTCACCGCCAGTATTGGGAGCAAAACTCCATTTGTGGTCATTGATATACTTCCATTAATATGCTTCCTTGTCCTTCTTATTATTTCAAGTATATCGTTTCTGAGTGTGGGCTCACCGCCTGTGAATTTTACCTTATTAACACCATGTGAGGCAGCCACCTCAACTATTTTTTCTATATTCTCCGGCGTTAAAAACGACATATTCCTTTCCGTGCCCTCCATGTGGCAGAAAAAGCAGTTAAAATTGCATATGGCATTTAGCTGTATTCTCAGGCTTGTAACAGGCCTGCCATAATTATCAAAGACAGTATTTTTGGAAATAAGTCCGTTTATCATTGCATAATAATTGCCTTGTTGATATTTAAACATTTATTTACAAAATAAATGAAGAAAAATAGATGTATCTAACAAAAGTCCCTAAAAGAGATAATATTAACAAAAATTTATAATTATGATATTTATATAATATAATGGATGATAATAATACCCTGGACCAAATCAATGAGATAAAAATTTTTCACCACTTTGCTGCACGATTGACATACAGGGATAACCAACTGAAATTTTTAAAAAATTCTGATAATATTAATCCATCAGAAAAAATAACAGCAGATTATGAAATATTTAAAAATATTATAAATAAAAAAATTATAA
>NZ_LKBG01000226.1 GCF_001402945.1 Acidiplasma aeolicum | reverse complement strand
ATATAATTTTTTGAGTATTAATTAATAAATTTTTTATATGATGATTTATTATATATTTATGGATTACCAGTTTTTGGATGATAGAGTTACGGATAAGTTCCAGAAAAAACTTTCAGTACTGGCTGCAGTTGGTCCTTTTACAGATGGTTTCAATGAATTTGGTGCATCAACGGCATTACTGGCAATTGCAGTTTTATTCCATCTATCAGCAATCATGTCTTCACTAATACTTGCATCATACTGGATAGGTGTTGGCGCCGGAGGAATGATAGGTGGCATATTTTCTGATAAAATAGGCAGAAAAACACTGTTTGTATATGATACAATAGGCATGGGCGTATTTGCACTGATCAGTGCCATATCATTTTCAGGCACATTCTTCTTTTTCTCCAGGCTTTTACTGGGTTTCTTTATAGGCATAGACTATGTTGCTGCCCTACCGTTAATATCTGAATACTCACCCATAAAAGATCGTGGAAAGCAGTTATCATTTCAAAAATTCTTTTTCACACTTGGAGCCTTACTGGCAATAGGCGAGGGCCTTGCATTAACAGTACTTGTTGGTGTTTATCTTGCATGGAGATACATATTTATAACTGCTGCCATACCAGTATTTATATTATTCTTCCTGAGAAAATCAATGCCAGAAAGCTTAAGATGGGCAGTGGAAAATGGAAAAGAAGAGCGTGTTAAAAGTATTAAAAAGAGGCTCAATAATTACGGAATAAAGGTAAACGTCGATAAGAATGACCTTGGCGAGGAGACATCCATAAAGGATAATATAAAGAAATTCTTTTCAAGGCCAAATGCCAGGGCATTAATTTACATATTCTGGCTTGGAACAGCCTATTCAATGACCATTAACCTGGTTTCTGTTTATGAACCAAAATTTCTTAGTGATCTTGGCGCGACATCCACCTTATCATTACTTGGTTCTGTTATAAGTGCAGCCCTTGGACTCTTAGGAACCTTTATTGTTATGATCACAGTAGATAAAATCGGAAGAAAAAACATTGGCGTCGCTGGGTTTATATTAAGCTCCATACCCATGGGAGTAATGTATGTGGCATTTACACTTCATTTTGCCACCCTTCCACTTATAATGTCAATGTTTGCGATATTTTATTTTATTAACGTTGGAACAATAGGTACCCTTCAATATGTTCCTGCTGCCGAACTTGGAGGTACAAGAAACAGAGGATTATCAATGGGATGGGACAAATTATGGGAGTTCCCAACAGCGGCTGGTGCCTTTGCACTATATGCCTTTTTGGGCCCGATTAATTCGGTGCTTTTCGATACAATAATGCCGGTAATAGCAGGTATAATACTTTACATACTTGCAATAGAAACAAAGGATAAATCTCTTGAATATATAGAGGATGAGACAATAAACGAAAATGAGGAGGCACACACGTTCAAAGATGTGGAAGAAGAATAAATTTTTTTATTTACTTTATTTACCAGGTTCCAGTATTAATACTGTTTATGGTCATGCCCGTGTATAATATTTTGTGTATTTATTTAGGGTACCTACTTTTTGGCATTCATTATGGATGGTTTAAACTTATAAAAATCTAAAAATATATAAATATTGTATAAAAAATACAGGTATTTTGAATAATTCTTTTTTGGCTAAAATAATGTTATTATGCCTAGAATCTCATAGGACATTTTTCTTTACTGTAATTCTTATCTTTCAATGCCTTATTAATATATCAATAACTTTTAGCGATAATGTATGCAAAACATATATTAAAATCTGCTAAACCTTATGTATTTTTAATATTAACATATAAAAGATATACGACAGCAGGCTTAATGTTACAGAAAAATTAATAAGCCATAAAATAATAAAAGAATAACTATGCTTGAAGGTATAAAATGTGTGCAAATTAAATCTGCATCTAATAAAGATTTTCCATATAAATCCGATTTAAAATTTCTAATAAAGAATTTGCCCGCATTTCAGGAAAAAGTTTACATAGCAGAATTTGGAAGGTATAATCACAGCATTCCAGCCTATTTGCAGGTCCATGATGGAGAACATATAATGGTTAAACCATCCCTAGCTGGCATATCCGTACTGCGTTCAGGTTATAGCTGTACAATTCTGGATTTAAAAAATAAAATCAATTTACATGAAAGGCACCTGGATGTTTTTGATACCCCAATGGATTACAAAACTGTTAATGAAAGATTCAAAAAAGATTTAATCTATTACCTAAGGCATGGCGGTTTTATTGATTTTTATATTCACGATGACATAAATCCCATGATGTTTCTCAATGAAATAATCGGCAGATTATCCATAAAGTACTGCATAAATAAGCACAGGCTTTTTAATGTCTCTAAATTCCTTCTTGAGAACCCTGCAATGGAATTAAATATGCAATCATTAATGCATAGATTTGCACTTAATAAAAATGAATTGAATCAAATCCTTAACGCTTTAATAGATTCTGGATTAATATATACAGTTAAATCAGGTGAAAATAGAAATTATTTTAAAATATTTACATCAGACAACTGTTTTACATTAAACAATCCAGAATCTGATATTGTAAGGCTTGCATACAACGAGGCTTTCAGGCATCTTTTAGGTATTTATCCTGGGGCTAAATTTAAATACACAGAGGAATTTCCATTAATTCTATATTATAAAAATAATAAAATACAGATAAAATTATTTCTAGATAATGAAATAATAAAATTACAGGCCATAAAAAATAAAAATAGGGATGAATATAATTTCGAGGATTTTTTATTGAACGATCAATTAATATCATGATTTAATTTTTTATATTCATTTAAAATTATTTTAGCTGTATTTATATTTCCCTCAGACTTTATAATTTTTTTGTACATCTCAAGGCTTTTAAATGACTGTATCCTTAGTAATTCTCTATTTTTACATAAATATCTTATTTTTTCTGGAAATTCCTGTATATCACATATGATTATGTTATTATCAGTATTATATTCCTCATAGCTTCTTAAGCCAATTTTTGTTGATACCACCGGTATGCCATATGAAAGATAATCAAGGACCTTTAAATTTCTTCCACTGCCCTCGATCACAGGATTAACAGCCATGCATGCTGATCTTAACACCATATCCTTTTTGGCATCATCTATTACTCCAAGGAATTTCACATTTTTTTGTGACTCCTTAAATTTATAATTTTTTACATTTCCTATTATAATAAAATTAAATTCAGGAAGTTTTGCGGACATTTCTAAAATATGCCTGACAGCATCTATATTGGCCTGGTACAGGGACCCGATAAATACTATATTATTTGTTTCCATACCATTCCATTCTATATTTTTATTTTCAGTTAGCAGTGGTATATAGAATAGTTTGGACTCATCTATAATTTTTTTGAACTCCATTATATCATTTACTGAAAGTGATAATATCATATGCGCATTTTTCAACAATTCCTGCTCTATTTTGGAGACATAATTTTCATAGGGGTTGCCAGATCTGAGCCCCGTTTCATAGTTGTGTGCATCGTATATTATAAATTTATCTTTTATGTATGGCCTGAAGAGTTGATACTGCCAGGGCCCCTCAAATATTATAATATCACTTTTTTTAATTTCCTTTATAACCTCATGGACATATTTTTTACGTAAATATTTGCCCATGGAGAGAAAAACTTCAAATGACCGGTTTCCCTTTAAATAGGACATAATCATAATTAAAACTGACCTGTACTGCCTGGAATTACCCATATTTTTATCAACCAGCACAGGCCCGCCAGCAGAAACCAAAAGCCTATTTTCATAATTTTTAAGAAGGTTATGGCATCTTAATGAATATGCACTAATGTATTCAGGTATGATCTGCCCGTGGCATATCTGTAAAATTTTAGGCATGGCCATAAGATGGAATGCAATTGTTCATTATAAATATCTTCCTATATCTTTAAAAGATAATCCTCAACCCTTCTATTGTATTTTAATGGAAGTTTATACTGAAATATTTTTATGAATTTAAATGGATAATGAAATCTGTTTCCCTTATAGCTTGCCACAGAAAGCCAGTGAAGGACATCATCATAGTTCAGATCGTATTTTATTCCTGAGTTTAATAACCCTGAAAGCATGTTTAATTCTATTTTTAATGATATTATATAATCCCTGGCAAGCATCCGGGACTTTTTGGTTTTTAAAAATTTATACATGGTTTCCAGAGAATTCAGGTATCTTAAATATGTTTCCATTTTTATTTTCCATCTATCTATTCCACGCAAATTTGTATTGCTGGTACTTTCATGGAATCTATAATATGTTAAAAATTCACGGCTGAGTTCTATTTCCCCACCGGAGTCAAGGGATATATAATAAAAAAAGGTATCATACAGGGCCCTTACCTTTGATAGATATTCCATATTTATTATATCTTTTTTAATGGAAATTGATGATAAATTAAAATCAGGGCTGTAATAATATTCATCAATGCTATTCCCCTCATCATTGATAAATGTGCATCTATTATGAAAGTAAACCAGATTTTTATTATTTTTAAAGCTATTATATACATACTCGAGTTTATTGCTGTAAAAAAGATCATCATAATCCAGAAATGATAAAATATTTCCATGGCTGATCCTCAGTGCAGCAATATACTTTGAGGATAGGGAAAGATCATTTACATGCAAAACTTTTATTAAATGCTCATTTTCCATTTCTGAAATTTTTTGATCCTCATAATTTAAAACTACAATTATTTCATAAAAATCCCTGCCCAGAGACTGGTTTAATGCACTTTCTATGGCCTTATATACAAGATTATTTGGTTTATATGACGGTATTATAACAGAGATAAAATCTGATTCCATTAAAAATGCTATAAGAATTCTGTATAAATTATTTTTTATATACTATTTTTTGCATTACATCCAGGTATCTGGAATATGTTTTCTCATCTGAATATTCATATGCCGTTTTAATAGCGTTTTCAGACATTTTAATTAATATATCAGGTTTATCCTCAATCTTCGTTATTATATCTTTATAATCATCATCTGTACCGGCAATGAACGAATTTATATTATTCTTAAGACCGGGCATGTAAACGTTTTTACCCGTCACGGGAACAAGACCGCATGCCATCCCCTCGACGATGGTCAGGCTAAAAGCCTCTGAAACAGATGGCAATAAAAGTAAATCACAGGCCTGATAATATTTTAATAAAATGTCGTCGGATACACGGCCCAGAATGTGGATTCTATCATTACCAGCATATTTTTCAGTGTTGCCTATGCATATAAGATGTATATTTTTTGAATTTTTAATTAATTCTATGGCAAAATTAAGCCTTTTTCTCTCTGGAGACATGCCCACCCAGAGTGCATAAATTACTTTATTTTCCATGTTTAATTCATGCCTAATTTGAATTTTATTTCCTGGCCTGAAATAACCTGTATTAATACCAATATTAATCGCTGTTATATCGTTTTTAGAATACAATTTTTTTAAGGTATCCAAAAGACTGGCAGATACGGTTATAACAGTGTTGCAATGCCTAACAGAATATCTTTCCATTAGATATGAAAAAAATAAATTTGGATGGATTAAACCCCATTTAATTACAGATTTTTTAGTATAATTTTGTTTTACACCGGCAGAAAATAGTGATGTTCCGTGCAGGGTCATGATTTTGTTTAAATCATTAATTCTGGAAATAAAACATCCATTGTCACCGTTAATATGCGCCATATCATATTTTTTCATGTTTTTTTTAACATAAAAATAAACTTTTATATTATAAATGAGTTTTTTAAAATAAGGAAATTTAACCTTAATCTGAATGAATTTAATATTATTCTTTATATATATCTTATTTTCCGTCCCGGAAATCATAATGGAAACCTCGTTTCCATTTAAAGTTAAATATTTGGAAAGACCATTTACGAATCTCTCAATCCCACCGCCAAATTCTGGAGGTTTGTATGCAATTTCCAGTATTTTCATTAAATGACCCATTAATGATTTATTTAATATATAAAATATATTAGAATACTTTTAGGTAACCGCATGTCCCCTTCTAGGTGATTTCATTTCAAATTTTTGCCTTCTTCCCATATTATTTAGTGCCTGTTTTATGTTATTTATCAATAAATTAGCCATATCCCTTGAAAAGCTTTCCCTCACAACTATTCTCATTAAAACAGTACCGCTGGCATTATCAGGAAGAGAGTAGGCAGGTATGATCCATCCGAACTTTCTTAATTCCGATGATAGGTCAAAGAGATCAAAGGCATCCTTATGTTTCTGTTTGAAGGTTATTACCGGTATATGTTCTGCTGAGCTTACAAGTTCAATGTTATCCATTTTTTTAATCTCACTTGCCAGATACCGGGCATTTGCCATCATATTTTCTGCAATTCTTTTATATCCTGATATCCCCATTCGTAATATATTGTAATACTGTGCGGCAATATTTGATGCACTCCTGGAGAAATTCAGGGTATATGTGGGCATCTCATTTCCCAGATAATTAACATAAAATATAAGGTCTTCTGGGAGATACTTTTTATCCCTGAATATAAGCCAGCCAAGACCTGGATATACAAGTCCAAATTTATGCCCCGAGACGTTTATTGAGGCCACATGATTTAGCCTGAAATCCCATAGAAGATCGGGCTCAATAAAGGGTGTTATAAATCCAGCGCTGGCAGCATCAACATGCAATGGTATAAAATTTCCGGTTTTTTCCTCATATTCATTAAGCATTTTATTCAGTAAAAGAACATCATCAAATGCTCCAGTAAATGTTGTTCCAAGCACGGCACCAACGGCTATTGTATTTTCATCAATGTTTTTAATTAATTCCTCAGGGCTTGATACCATGGTTTTTTTATCTATGGGCACTATTCTCGGTTCAACATCAAAGTATTTTGCAAATTTGTCCCACACAACATGGGTGTCTGCACCAAATACAATATTGGGACTTGAATAATCCTTATTTTTTGATTTCATTTTTTGCTTCCAGTTCCATTTATGCGCCAGAAGTGCAAGCATTATTGCCTCTGATGATCCAATTGTTGAGGTACCTATAAATTCATTTTCCTCAGGTGCATTATAGAGCCTGGCCAGTATATTCACTATTCTATTTTCCTCCTTTTTTATCTGCGGGTATTCAAAAGAGTCAATAAAATTCTTATGGGCATTTTCCATGTAAAGTTTATCCGCTTCCGGTTCCATATAGGTTGTAACAAATGTGGCAAGGTTAAGCTCCGGTATTCCATCCAGATTTAATTCCTGATGAATCATTTCATATGCTGCCTGGGAAGGCATTCCATTTTCTGGAAATTTATTTTCCGGCACCGGTGAATCAAAATACCGGTTGCTGTATGTTCCATAAACCTTTTTTTCTGAATCTTTTTTAACGCTGACCATGAATTTAAGATATTGACATACTATTTAAATATATTAAATATAATTTATAAAGATTATTTAAAATAATATTAAAATTCCATGGCAATTACCCTTGCCATTGAACCGCTTGCTCCATAAAGTTTTAACGGTAAAGCAACAACAAAGTATTCCTTACCCTCCTCAAGGAGATCAAGATTTGTTAAATCCTCAATAAACGCCATATTTTTTGCAAGCAGTGCCTTATGAACACCAAAATCAGCATGTGAATATGGGTCTATTCCAAGCGTATCTATACCAAGAACCTTTGGTTTATGTTCCAGAAGAAAGTCAACAGCATCGTATGAAAATCCCGGAAATTCATACTGGAATTCCTTTGTGTAACCCCTTTTTTTATCCCATCCAGTGTTTACCAGTATAATTTTTCCATCATATTCCCTTTTCCAGATCTTTTTAAGTGCATCTGCATGAATTTCATCCCCATCGTATTGAGGTCTGATGCAGTATCCAGGACCTGCAAGCTGTGTTAGAGGGATCCTATCCACCGTGGTTCCATTGTCTATCATATGGTAGGGCGCATCAATATGTGTACCGGTATGCGTGACAGATTCGTATTTCTCAACGGTATAACCATCCCTGGCAAGGAGACCTATTGGATCCACCCTTACAAGTGGATTTGTTGGCCAGCACGGCATATTTGTTTTAATTTCCACAGACAGATCAAAAATTTTTTTTGGTTCCATAAAAAATAATGAAGTTGGTATTAATAAATATATCTAATGTATTAATAGTATTATTTGATAAAATTTTTCAAAAAGCGAGAAAATTTGAAACAGGCATATTTATAATATTGTATAATCAAATAATTTCATGGAATTTTATTTGATTAAATTAAGATTGTTTAACAATTAAAATTAATAACATACATTCAATACCAAATAATGGGAATTCCAACATATGGCATTATTTTTGATCTAGATGGCACGATATGGGATTCGGTGGAATACAGAATTAAGGCATGGAAGCAGGCACTTCATGATTATGGAATTGATACCGACCCGGAAATTATTAGATTATTAATTGGATATCCGGGCACAATGCTCATCAAGGCAGTTAATGGCAGGGACCCAAATATAGAAAAAAGTGAGGAGGAATATTTTGGAAATTACATTAATTACGTAAAATTCTTTCCAGATGTTGATAAAACATTTAAAGAATTAAAAAACATGGGATTTAAGATTGCCATAGTAACATCGTCAAGAAGGGCCATGGTCAGCAGGCTAAAAATTAATGTTGATGCGATAGTAACAATGGACGATGTAAAAAATGGAAAACCTGATGTGGAACCATATTTAAAGGCGCTGGAAATAATGAATGTTAGTGCCAATAATGCTGTTGCGGTTGGTGATATCGATAATGATCTCATACCCGCAAAAAGGCTTGGTATGACTGCGGTTCTTGTAACCCATGGTGCAAAAAAGGATGCAGATCATAAGGATTTTTCCATAGTAAATATATATGATGTTATAAATGTGGTCAAAAAAAGATTTAATTTATAATGTAAAATTTGAAAAATTTTTTCAACAATAAAGAATTTAAATTTATTATCCCGGTAACCTAAGAATTGGGCCTTGAAATCATATATATGCATACATAATAAGAATATTTAGGAATCTTATTCTGGAATATTAATCTAAATGGCTTTAAAACAGCTTTAGAGATACGAAAATATTTTATTGAGAACCATGAATATGTAAGAAAAATAGTAAATTTATGAACAGTCTGAATATAAATTCAAAATTTAAATGTAAAATTATTGATGGTGAAAACTGATAAAAATTTAAAATATGTAATACTGAAATAACCGAACTGCATGGATACCTGGATATCACGTCTAATAATTTATCCGGAGAACCCCCTTCAAATATGGTATAAATCCCTAATTTTCGGGAAATTAAAACGATAAATAATAAATTTTGTATGTTTTATTTGGTTACATTTCAAAAATTTTTATTGTAATAAAATAAATACATAGAAATACAATAAATGCATACAGAATAGGCTATATATGGAACAGGGAACAATGCATGTTATAGTCTATCATAATAAACATTTAAGTAAATTAAAATTACATGCAATTAAAAATCAATATAAAAAAATATATAACCATAAAAAATTCAATAAAACTGACCTTAATAAAATATTATATACGGACATAAATGTGCATAAATATTCCCTGCAATAACCATAAATCCAGATTTATTTATGGGGTGAGATATCATGCAAGGATCAGCAAAAACATTGAAGAGAGATACATTAAATGTATATGATGTTATTTTTCAGGGAGTGGCTGGATCTGCCCCCGCTGGTGCGGCAGTTGCAACCCTGACGGGCTCTGCCGCATTTGCCCTCGGGTCACTGCCACTATCAGCTGTGGTGGCATTTGTAATTGTATTTATTAATGCTGTGATTATAAACAGAATTTCCAGACATGTGGCCGGCGCCGGCGGATACTATGCATATTCCAGGGAGGGGCTAGGAAATTTTGCGGGCATATATACCGGCTGGATGTACATATTATATCAGGTCATGTCCCTGGCATTCATAGGTTTGAGTATAGCCATATTCCTTCCAGCATTGCTTTCATCGGTATTTGGAATAACCATACCGTCATATTCGTGGGTGATTTTGCTAATAATTGTGCTGGCATTTGGTTACTTCGTTTCATTCTCAGGGGTAAAAAATTCTGTGAGATATGCAATGGTTATGGCCAGCCTTGAGGTTGCTGTTGTTTCAGCAATAAGCATTATAATAATAATATCAAAGCCAACCGTAAATACATTTTCTGTTTTTACACCAGTATATGCATCCCATGGCTTTACAGGTGTTATGCTTGGAGTTTTATTTATGTACACTGCATTTACAGGTTTTGGAACTGCCACCCCTCTGGGTGAGGAGGCAAAAAATGCAAAAAAGGTCATAGGCCGTGGTGTCCTTGCCTCTTCTGTTGTCCTTGGACTGTTCTTTATACTTGCATCATATGCATTTACAGTGGGCTGGGGTCCGGCAAATATGTTAAGCTATTCTACTGAACTAGTTCCCGGAATAATACTTACAAAGAACTATATAGGGTTAATAGGTGCAATAATAATAACAGCCTTTTTTATAAACAGTTTATTTACCGATTCTGTCGTTTTCACAAACTCACTGTCAAGGGTCGTATTCTCAATGAGCAGGGATAATGTTCTTCCAGGGATACTTTCCAGCGTGCACTCAGAAAGAAGAACACCACACAGGGCGGCTGGATTAATGGTTATCATAGCCTTTATAATAGGTACTGTAAGTGTGGTCACCCTTGGCGGTTTTAACGCATTTTTATTCACTGGAATAGCCTCAACACTTGGTGCCCTTGCAGTTCATATGATTGCAAATGCATCACTTCCTGGAATTGTATATAAGTTAAAACTTAAATTGAATATCGCTGCTGATGTGATACTTCCGGCAATATCCATAGTTATTCTTGCCTTTGTATTCTATGGAAGCTTTATAAGCATTAATTCTGTGGTTATAATTGCGAGCATAACATTTGTGGTGTGGCTTATAATAGGCTTAATATATTCATACCTTGGAAGAAAAATGCTCTATCACGAGAATATACAGTAGGCCGAAAATTATTAAAAGGATATAAAAAATATTTTTTTTTAAACTCAACTTTTTAATCCTATTTTCTATTATTATAATATTTATATACAAACCATTTCAAATGTAATAATTTTATTGAAATGGTTAAATTTATGGTAAATTTAAAAAAAATTGTGTATTCCGCCAAAAAATTTTTATCTTATTTTATGTTATATTTGTGTGCTTTCAAACCTTACAAAATTCATAATTAAAACAAGAATGAAATCGCCAAGATACATATTTTATTTGATTCTTTTAATATTTTCATTTTTTGTGAATATTTTATATTTCAGATATAATTTTCAAAGGCCTTATATACTGGGGTATCTCGTAATTGTACTCATATCAACCTTTATAATAATCCCATTATTTTTGTCCGGCAATATAATTATACAGTCAGATAATGATTTTCTCCTAAATATTCCATTGAAAAAGAAAGATCTGTTTAAGTCATATTTCTTCTTCTCATCCATAAAATATTCAATTGTATTTATAATATTTTTATATTTAATAGGGCTTGCACTTAATTCATATAAAATAATTATAGGAATTTTTGATGCATTATTGTTATATCTAATATCCATTGGTTTATCATACATTTCCTCATACATGATTCATAAAAAGTATCCATTAATATTATTCATTATATATTTATTCAGCCCATTAATATATAATTATAAATTTAATATAAATTCAGTATTTTTTGGAAATATTATATATGGAAGTGCATCATCAATAGTTATCTTTATTATAATATTCTATTACATATTTTCAAGGTCTTATAAACTTGATTTCCTGATGTATGAAAAACCATCGGAAAAAACATATAAATCAAGAAATTTAAGAGGAAAACCATTAAATGTGATATATAAGCTAAACACAATATATTCAAACACAGTATACCTTTTTGGCATATCCAAAAAACGTTACCATTTTTCGAGAAACATATATTTCTGGTTAATAATATATGCAGGTTTGGGCACAGGATATTTTATGCTAAATTATATTTTTGATTTTACAGGCATTCCAAGGTTTGAGCTGTTTCTTTATACATGGGAGCTTACATTCTATCCACTAATATTCAGAATTGCCACACCGTGGGCATCTGAAAGGGCATGGCTGTCATTTTCAGTCATGAATCCGTGCAGATACATAAGGCATTACATGATATCAAGGTCCCTGGCAATACCCATGATGATGTCCCCCCTTATTTTATCAATGGGCCTTGTTTATTCATTTCATCCTGATAATTTTAACCTAATGTTATTAATATACTCTTTAACCATTCCCGCATCCATGATGCTTGCCGGAATATATATTTCTGGCATATCTTATCCCTTTCAGGCCCTTGATTTATCCTCATATCCTAACAGTTCACTGGTCATGAACAATTTTAGGAAGGCATTAACACCTATGATAATAGTTTCCATACCATTTATATTTCCATTCATAATTATTTTCACATCAAGTGATTTGATTTATTTTGCATTTTATTTATATTCTGTCTTGCTTATATTATATGATTTTTATATCCTATCAGGGAAAAAAATGATTGAAATCAAAAATAATATGGAATTTATAAATTTTATATAATTTTATGATTAATAAATTATTAAGATTTATTAAACATTATTTAAGCATTTTAATATATTAGATCCTACCTGCCATGGATCTTTCAAAACTTTATGGAAGATGATACATGGAGATAATATGGGTAATGATGACTTTATGGTCATTATAAATAAAACCTGTTCAGTTTTAAATTTAATAAAAATACATAACTTTAATGAAAGTATTAATGCTACCTTTTCATTATCAGTTCAGATACGTATCATAATTTATAATCCACCCCATGTTTTTTGGCTATAAAACTATTAATACCATTAATTACATTAAATAAAAGATTAATCAATAAAATTGGGGAAAACAGCCCAAATATTTTATAGATTATTTTTTTAATTTAAAATTTTTAATTTTCCTGCTTGATGAAAAATTAGAATTTAAAGTTTATAGTATATTTAGATATTTTTATGTTCATGGCATTATATAATTTGAGTGTTAATAGTTAATTGTTTAAACCAGAGCTTATTAGTTTATTAAGCCTTTGAAAATTTTCACTTCTTTTTAAATTATATTCATTTAAAA
>NZ_LKBG01000225.1 GCF_001402945.1 Acidiplasma aeolicum | reverse complement strand
TCTAAATATAGGTTTATTATTTTGGCATGGAAAAATCCCAATTAATTGAAAAGAGATTTCAGGAGTATGAAAAAGCCGAAAAGTTATTAAAAAATAGAAAACCAGAAAATTTTTCAATAGAAAAATTATTTCCAGAGCTTAAACTACCCGAAGTAAATAGTCGCAAAACTTATGGTTATTACATATTTGATAAACCAGTATACGCCTTGATACCATATTTAGATGATATAATAATTAATGTACCGCCGTTTAAAAATAGGGAGGCATTAGAAAAGAAATTAAAAATATCATTGGATTATTTAATTGAACTCCAGGAAAGAAATAGAGTATCAATTAATCTGGATTCTGATCCCGTCGCCTATGAAAATTTAGATTATATGGATGAGATAATAGAAAACGCCCCATCATCACAAATAAGAAATGATATGTATTTGAAATTTATCAATCCTGAAAATAATTATTCAGAGATTTCAAATAAAATATTTGATGGGAAGTTATTCGATTATGCCAAAAAAATTAAATGGGATGCGTATGTTAATAAATTTGAAAATGAAATTGAAAATACAGCCAAGAACATCTTAACCCAGCTAGGTGCACTTGGATATAAATCCCTTTTTGATAAACTCACCGGCGGTAAATATTCTCCTGAGGAAATATATAATTTAATATATACATATTCCTCGTTTCTTACAGATCCTGTATTTTACTCACTGGAAGGTATAACACCCATTGATAAGTACTCTATTGAAAATCCTCTTAATTCGGACGCATATAAGGATATATCACCATTACTTAAAGATAAAATCGGCCAGTCTAAAAAAATTATGGAATTTCCCACCGACGTTGGTATTGAACTTTTAAGGAATAACGGCGTGTATTTCCCATCAGGAATAGATACTGCATTGCAGATTGATACAGAAAAGGCCAGAAAAGCATTATTTGAGTTGGATAGGGCAATCAATGAAAGAATGGATAGGGAAAAAATAGTGGATAGAAAAATTGCGCTTGAAGAGGAATTCAAGCAAATTAACGACGCTGTTAATGTTTATAATAAATCACAAAATAACAAAATAAAGGATAAAGTAGATATAACAATAGGAATTATTGGTGCGGCATCTTCATTATTCCTTGATAAACCCCTGCTTTTAGCATCCCTAATAACCACTGCATTATCTTTAGAAAGTGTTAACATTCCCACAAAAATAGCAGAAAGAATATTAAAATTTAGGAAGCCCAGCCATATAGTGGCCTATATGGATTTTCATAATGAAATAAAAAATTTAAATGTATCTGGTAAAAACTAATATGTCCTTATGGAACTCCATATCACTCATCCTGCATTCAATTTTAAAATTGTTTTTTGTAAAAAAGTTTATACTTTTATAATTATCCCCATAAACTTCTGTTACAATTTTGTAACATCCATATTCTTCAAATTTTTTGATTATTAGATTCAGCATATCTGTTCCAATGCCCATTTTTCTATATTTTTCATCCACGAAAATCCCCAATATTGTCCCAACGTTTCCAGATGAAAATATATCCATATAGCCTAAAATACCATTTTCGTTTTCATAAACAAAAATATTATAGTTTTGATAAACATTCGCCTCTATGTATTTTTTTAACTTTTTTGCATCTGTAACTTTGTAGCTGAATGCACCAGAGGCAGAACCCACATTGATCATATTTGCAATGGAACCATAATCTTTTGGTTCTGCCTTTCTAATTATAAATTTATGGTTTTGTTCTATATTCATCACCTTCATAAATAAAATCTAAATATGTCTTACTTGTAATTATATTCTCATGGCTTATGACCTCAATGGCTTCTGAGATCATTGAGTTCAGGACATTAACTTTAATCATTAAATTATCTATAGATATTTCAGTGGTTTTAATCAATTTTGTTATGTTCTCCTTATAATTTTCAGGGAGCCAAATTAATTTATATGAATTATATAGGCGCCACTTGGTGTCAGGTATGAACTCATGGTTTAAACAGTAAAGAAGCTGTAAGAAGAGGTCAATGGATTCATTTAATAGTATATACGAACACTCCAGACAGCCTCGTTTATACATTAGGTCTGGAGGTAGTTTAAATTCATAATTTTTGGGTATTTCGTATTTTTCTATAGAAAATCCCTTCCATTTTAATTTCATAAGAATGTTTATTATATCCTGTGCCCTTTCCTCGTCGCCATAAATCAATTTGCTTTGCAACAAATTATAGATTTTATTATCGTGATCTAATAATAAAATGCCCTCTTTAAATGCCTGCCTCTGTTCATGTGACCATTTGGCATTTAACCATGAATTGTATTCAAATAGCATTATATCCAAATCAAAATTTTTAAATATTCTTTCTCCGGGTACTAAATTGGTATTATAATTGTAAAATATTCCGAGGTCGATATCTGAATATTCATCTGCATATCCCCTGGCCGCACCACCTAATAGAACCACCCCAACTATATCCTTATCTTTCCTTAAATCCTCTATAAATTTCTTAGCTATTTCTATATGTTTATTTATTAGTTGGGACATTTTGTTATCCATATTATAATATAAGAGACTAATATAAATATCTACGTTTCTAAATATATATTTTGGTAATCTCTTAAATGTAATAATATTTTTAATAATATAGATTTATGGTATTAGATTTCCCGTAAAAATTGCGCTTATTATATACTTTCTCCTGTTCATTTGCAATAACATTTTCCGATACTTTATAATCACCTTAATTCTGCATCACTTTTTTAATATAAGGTATATTTTCTCATACATCACATTATTTTCAATACGAGAACCTATTTTTGATTCTACCTTACTTATTTTGTTATTTTAAGTAATTATTAAAAAGCCTCATTTTTTATTTAGGTTGTTTACCATATTTTGTTTAAATATAAATTCCCCTGTTAATAATGAAATATAGTTTGCTGAATTTAAGTTTAAAATGTGCCCAAACTTCATATCTCTCTGTTGGATTAAGCCTTGGGTAATTTGCAACATCATCAAGTACACCTAATATAAATCTATCTACATCAGGATCAAGTATAAGTTTGTGCATGGTTACTGTCTCATCACCGAGATACTCTCCATGTTCCCACCTTGGTATTTTCTGGTCAAATACCTTTTCTGTGTATAAAATTCCCTGATCATATAAATCCTTTAATGCTGGAAATAACGCATCATATGTATTATCTACCTTTCTATTCACCACATCAATAATTGCTCCACCTTTTGCCATATTTTTCACCTCATTTTTTCTTTCTTTTTTTGTTAATATCACTTAACTTATTTTCTTTCCCAACTGTTCCAGTGTCAAGGTCTTCATTCTTTATTATTACCCCCTATCCTCCATATACTTACGGTAAAATGAATAGAACGCTGAACCTGGCTCATGACCTAATAACCCTCAAAATCTACAGGTGTTACAAACCCATTCTTTATTAGTGTTAAAACCCTTTACCATGACCTTGGTGTTGCGGCCGCCTGTTCTAGTATCTTTGGATTTACATCATATAGACATTTTTCATTCATTGGCCCTTTAAGAAAATCAGTTAATGATGTTATTAAATAGTATACCTTAAACCTTGTATAAAGCGGTAATGGTAGATTATGTATAGGATTTTTGCATCCAAACTTATATTGCCTGCTGTTATTAGTGAATACATTAATATATCCTGATTTCCTAATTTATCATTTAGTACAATTCGGTAGAACTCCGATTTTATTGACTGACACATTGTGCTGGTAAATACCATACGCCTTAATCACATACCATAGATTATACCAAAATTCTGTGCTAATATATAGGATTGATGAATTGCTATAAATGCAATGATGATGTTAAATACATGTTTAGTAAATGGTATCATTTATCAATACATAGAATATGATGCCCGATCGATACTTAATCTGCATGGATTATAATCAGTATTAAAAATATATTTTTATTATTACTAATTATATAATAAATTTATAAAATATGTTGTCCGTATCCTTAGTATGATACATTATGTATCTAATATTAATTTGTTTTATAAAAAAACAAAATATAACATATATTGTTTTATAAGAAAACAATTTTATATAACTTTGTATTACATTTACATGGAAGGCAGTAAATTAGCATTTAGAAAAGTTATCTCTGAATGGTTAACAGGAGATTTACCATATGCACGTAAAAGAGACATAAATATACCATTAAAATCTGAAAAAATTATTACAGTGATAGGACCAAGAAGATCGGGCAAAACATATTTTTTATATTTTGTAATTAATGAACTATTAAAAACCGAACCGAAGAATAATATACTGTATATAAATTTTGAGGACGATAGATTAATAAATATAAAAATCTCCGATCTTGATGATATAATACCTATATTTTATGAAATGGCAAATCCTGATAAAGAGAAAAATATTTACCTATTTTTTGATGAAATTCAGAATATAGAAAACTGGGAAAAATATATAAGAAGGCTCTACGATACAAAACAATTTAGAATTTATTTATCAGGCTCATCATCGAAATTATTAAGCCGTGAGATTTCAACCTCCTTAAGGGGAAGAAACCTTGAATATGTTATAATGCCACTAAACTTCAGGGAATATCTTGAATTTAATGGGAAGGAATATTCTTACCTAACAGGATTCACTGACAATAAAGGATATATTATTTCTGAGCTTAGAAATTATCTTGAATATGGTGGATATCCTGAGGTTGTTATAGAAAAAAATAATGATAATAAATTAAGAATATTGAGATCTTATTATAATACAATTTTCTCAATGGATATGGCAGAACATTTCAATATTTCCGAAGTTAATGTCCTGGATGCCTTTTTAAAATATATAATATCAATATATTCAAAATATTTTAGCATATCAAAAATTTACGGTATATTCAAATCAGCTGGTTATAAAATAAGTAAAAATAAACTGCTGGAATTTTTGTATGATTCCGAGGAGGTATTCTTTATGTTCTATCTAAAAATATACAGCCGGTCGGAGAATAAGAAATTATCATACCGGAAGAAAATATATGTTATAGATTCTGGAATAATAAATTCGCTTAAAAATGAAATGTCCATTCCGAGATTAATGGAAAACATAGTATTTTTGGACTTAAATAAGAGAGGCATGGAAAATAACTTTAGTATAGCTTACTGGAAAGAATACGGAAAGGCTGATGGTAAAGAAATTGATTTTGTTTTATATGATTCACTAAAGATCATTCAATTAATCCAGGTAACATATATATCAGATATAAGTGATATTAATTCCAGGGAAATTTCTGCGCTTTTGGCCGGTGCAAGATATTTTAAGTGCCATGACCTTCTCATTATAACATGGGATTATGAGGGATATATCGAAAAGAATGGTGAAAAGATAATTTTTATACCCCTCTGGAAATGGCTTCTTAACCTTAAATAATTTCTAAATCAATAATTTTGTTAAAATGTTGGATAATGACCAGAACTTATCATGTCAAAGACAGGGGCAAAGGCCGGTGCCATTTCTGGTTTGTTGCATGGCCGTTTTCTTGACTTTTTGGTCTATTACATTGATTATTTATAAAAATGATGTGATGAAGTTTTTATCACAGGATGCTTTAAAAGAATTATCGGCAGGGATGAACTCATTTTGGGATAACATAATAATATTATTAATCCAAAAGACCATTAAAAGAGGGTTTATTTTATAATAATCGGTGCCATAACATAAATCAATATTTAGAAGTTAAATAAAGCCCATAACCAGAATGGAATATACTTTATTAAAATACCATTGATTGATTCTTCTCCTTCATAATCATAGGTTATTATTTTCCCGGTATTCAAACCAAGGTTCATTGCGGCTTCCACAAGGGCAGACGTTTCCCTGGATCTTGTGCCAGGGTCCGACACTGAGTAAGAAACCTGTATGAGTTCTATATTTTTTCCAGTAAGAATGAAATCCACTTCCTTTCCTGATTTTAGCTTAAGATAATTTATACTCATAGCAGGAGAAGCATTCTTCAATAATTCCATAAAAACTGCGTTTTCCAGTGCCCTTCCCCTATCAATGTCGGAGAAAAGCCGGGAAATGCCTATATCTGTTATATAGATCTTTGATTGCGTGGCCATGCGCTTCTGTACACTCTTTTCATATTTCTCAAGTATATTTACGAGAAAGACAGATTTGGAATAGTAAAGAAAATTTAACAGTGTTATTCTGCTTATTCTCCTTCCGGTACTTCTGAAATAATTTAACGCCTTTACCGAACTGAAATAGGAGGCATAGCTGCTGGAAAGAATTCTTAGAAATATGTTTAAATCTCCAACCTCTCTGATATTGTATCTTCTCACTATATCCCTGAAGAAAATTGCATCAAAGTAGGATGAAAGAAGTTCAAGTTTTCTTGATGGTTTGTCTGTCATTGCGATTTCAGGAAATGACCCATATTCCAAAAAATCATCAACCAACTTTAATACGGTTCCTTTCTCAATAGAATATTTATACAGTTTGTTAATTTTTAGCCCCTTTGCGGCCACATATTCCTTAAAAGAGAATGGATAAACAATATATGTGAGGTTTCTGCCTGCAAGCGAGGTGGCAATTTCACTGCTTAACAATTCAGATGAGGAACCTGTTACAATAATTCTATATTTTCCCATGTCATAGATTTTTCTAACCCATTTATCCCAGTTTTCAACAACCTGAATTTCATCAAGAAAAAGGTATATGGTACCATCAGGGTTGAAAAGTTCCTTATGGGCAATGAGAAGGTTGTCAAGATCTGATGCAACTATTCCTACAAGTCTCTCGTTTTCAAAATTCACATAAATAATATTATCATTTTTAATGCCTTTTTTTAAAAGTTCAGTCATGCACTGAAACATGATATAGGTTTTACCTGTTCTCCTTGAACCGGCAATTGCAATTATCTTATCAGTTTCCAGATCAATGTGCATATCACGTTCTATCATATTTGGTATTTTATATTCCTTCCAGAGCGCTAAAACATATTTGAAATCATCAATTGTTACCATTATTGTACAGTATACTGAACATACTATTATATTTTATGTATATTATACTGTACAATTTAAGCAGATTATAAACAGTCTTATAAAATTGGGCATGCCGTTATGTTACCTTCATAATGTTAAATCATTGAGTCTTTATATTTCATGACAAAACTTGATTTTATATGCCGATTTTAAATTTCATTGTTATTGATTATTTTCCAAATTTAGAATAAACGAAGTAATAAAAAGAATAGTTAAAGTAGCATTATCATTCCCTGATGAGGACTCTGCAATGAAGATATTTTATTTAAAATCAATACGTTTCGATTCTTAGCAGTCATTCAGGAACATGAATGGATAATATAAATGCCATGATGAGATTAAAAATATATTCAATAGGAGGTACCCTTTATAAATACACAGAATATGGTACACGATCTGTTAAAATAAGGCCCCAATCATTTAATTATATAATTTAATCTTCCTGATTTTTCATTGGTAAATAACTAAATACCTTTGATTTTGACATTTCTAAATATTATTCTTCAAGTACATTAATAATTTTTTCAATTCCTGAATCCAGCGTTTCTTTATCTATAAGCACAGGTGGTGTGATCTTTAATACATTATTTGATTCACCTGTAAGCGAACATGCCAGATTATCAGAAAATAATCTGTTTCTAATGTTTAATGCATATTCCGGATCAGGATTGCCAACATCATCAGAGAATTCAATTCCAATCATAAATCCAAGCCCCCTTACAGATGATATTTTATCATTTGAAATCTTCAACAGTTTTTTAATTATATTAACACCATTATTCCTGACAAAATCTAACCTTTTTTCATCAAGTGATTTAATAACCTCAAGTGCCACCCTTGAGGTAAACATATTACCGCCCTGCATGCTTAATACATCATTATATGGCAAATCCCAGGAGTTATTATATAAAACCGCCCCAAGTGGAAGGCCGGCAGCCATGCCCTTGCCAATGCAAACCATATCTGGTTTTATATTGTATTTTTTAAATAAAAACATTTCACCGGACCGGCCATAACCAGTATATACCTCATCAACAATTAAATGAAACCCAAGATTCTTTGATATTTCGATTATGTAATTTATAAACTCTTTTGGTAAAACATTCACACCCCCATCTGACTGTATAAGTTCTATTATAACTGTTCCATTATCCAATGAAAATGGACTTTTTTTAATCAGGCTGTTGTTATATTCAATGGCATTTTCCACTGAAATTTTATTATCAGGTATCTTTAGATGGATTATTCTATTATTTATATCATATCCGGTACCATTTGAAACAATCTTTGTTAGATATGTTAATCCATGGTAGGCACCCTCAAGGGAAATAACCGGAAAACCATATCTTGTTAGTGCTGTGTCGCAGGCCTCTGTTCCGCTTGTGGTGAAAGCCGAATTTTCAAATCCGGATAATTTTTTAAGCGTATTTTTTAATTCACATTTATAAAAATTTCTGAATACAAGGCTGCTTACCTGCGGCACCAGCCATTCCGGTTTTATGAAATTGTAACCTGTTGTCATTGCCGATCCGGAAAAATCTAATATAAGATTATTTCCACTTTTCACATAAAATTCTGATGCGCCATCAATCTCTAATGTAAATGGTTTAAATTCAGGTTTAACCATCATTAATCCCCTGTTAACTCGTCAATTGTTTCAACATTTGTTGAGTTCCTCCTTGCATATATTATTATTACGCCAATGATTATCCATGCAGGTATTAATATGTATATAACAGAAAGGGGCATTGTCAGGCCCAAAAGAGAATAATAAATGGCTATGGCCATTAGTACAGATGCTGCGGTTGGTGCTATAATATAAGATATGGGTTTCATTTTTAATTTTTTCTTTTTTATAAATAGTGCCAGGGAATTATTTGTGGCTATATGGTAAAGAAGGGTGAATATTGTTATTGCAGTGCCCCATAATGCAAAACTGTCAAAAAGGCCATTTGATTCACCATAATAATAAACCATTGGCACTATTGTTAGCAATACTCCAATAACAACAATCAGGAATAACCATATGGTTGCAACATAAGGACTGCCATATTTTTTGTGTACCCTTGAAAAGCTCTCTGGCATCAGCCCATCCCTGGCAAGTGCGAATAATGTCCTTGCCCCGCTATTTCCGAATATAACCGGTGAAAATATCTGTGCAATGACAACAAAAATAAATGCAAATACAGCTATATCAAGACCATAAAACTGCTGGGCTATGTAAAGTCCCGGTGCAAATGACCCATCCACAGTTGCCAGATTCGGCCCGGCTGCAGCAACAATACTGTAAACAACAAAGGTATCGAATGCAACCATGATCAGAAGGGCCACAATAATTGATTTTTTAAGGTTATGTTTTGATAATTTTGCCTCCTCGCCGAGGGATACAACAGAGCCATAACCACCATATGCCAGGAATGCCCCAACTACCATGGCAAGGAAGAAGCCGTGAAGACCGTCAAGGGAATTGTTGATATTAAAATATACCAGGCTATTATAATGCGCTTTTGTCACAAAGCCTATTGCAAGTACCGAAAAAATAATTAGCTGGAGCATGCCAATGGTGATTGCTGTTCCTGATGCAACCTTTATTCCAAAATATCCCACCATCAGGTAAAGCACTGGAACGATTAATGATAACAAAACCACGCCATATAATGGAATTGTTATACCCAGAAGGGTTGATAAACCAACCCACGTGAACCAGCCAACAACAATGCTGGCTGCAATCATATCACCAATAACCCAGAATGCATTCCATAAGCCAACGCTTTTTGAGAAAACCCTATTCTGTGTGCCGGCCTCAACATACTTATAATATCCGCCTGCATTGTTTATATGTTCACTGAAAACATAAATGGCAATAATTGCCAGAAATAGTGTTATTCCTCCAATGAGAAATGCCAGCGGTGCAGTTTCCCCACCATAGGTCATTGCGGTGACGCCGGTAACAGCAAATGCCCCTGCCGGAAATATTACCGATACAGCATAAAAAACAACACCCCAGAAACCTATTGAGTTTTCCTTAAGTTTTTTAGAATTAGCAGTCATAAAATGATAAAATAGTTCAATATTTAAATATTATTATAATTTTTCTGTTAAAATTTTAGAAAAATTTTAATTTTTCGATTTTATGTAATTCATACAAATAATCAGGCTATTGTTTAAATCCAAATATTTAGAGGAAAATATTATAATTTAAAAAATTTAATTTATAATGTGTAACTGCATAAAAACCTTCAGTTAATAAAATTTAAAGGTTGTGTACCATATTTTGTGTAAATATAAATCCCCCTGTTAATAATGAAATGATCATTAAATAACAGGGAGAAATACCTCTTTTGAAAGCAGGAGGTAATAAAATATGGAATATGGCAATATAAACATATCGGATATAGAGAAATTAATAGAACAGACAATAAAGGAAAAAATAGAAGCACTTATGAAATAGTATACCATATTAATTTTACTATTTTTATTTATTATACATAATTGTTAGAGCTTACTCTGGTCTCCTTGATATTTTCGAATGTTATTGTTTAATTTATTATTTCTGGATCCTTAAAATTGGTATTATTCTTCATTACGGAATATATGGTATTCAATAGCTTATTGAAGCATGCTATCATTAATTTATTGTCATTTAATCTATTACACTTCTATTATTTTTTAAAACTCTTTGAAACCATTGTTATTATTTATAATTATAATGTTCTTAATTTATTCATTTCATTATTTATAATGCAGTAATCAAACTTTTTCTTAGCTATGTCTATTCCTATATATCATATATTCCTCCGATCAGTTGTTTCTTCCCATATCCTAGCAGTCTTGCCTGTTATCAGTGTATTAAACACAATATACCATAGTGTCATATCCTGAAATGAATTCCTTAATAAATTTATTGTTTTTCATGATTCCTTATTAATATACAAATGTTTAAATTTATTTGAAAGATAATCATAGGTGGATTAATGGATATTAATGAATTTATTACTAGATTTAATAAAATAAAAAAACTGGGGTTTATAAAATCATTAAGAAAAGGCCCTACTGGCGTAGGCAAAACATTAGAAACATATCTTGGAATAAAGGAAAATAATATTAATCTACCAGATCTCGAAGGAGCAGAACTAAAAGCACATAGATATAATTCAGATAATATGATTACATTGTTTACCTTTAATAGGGGCGCATGGATAATGGATCCTTTAGAGGCTGTTAAAAGGTATGGGACAAAAGATATCAATGGCAGGCTTGGCCTTTATTTTACAATGAGCTTCACCCAAAACAGCGCAGGATTATATTTATATTTAGAAAATGATGCGGTTTCTGTAAGGCATATTGACGGCAATGTACTAGTAAGATGGAAATTTTCTGACCTTCAAGAGCAATTTAACAATAAGATACCTGCCTTAGTATTAGTTTATGCCAGATCAGAATTTAGGGGAGATGATGAATACTTTGAATTCTATAAAGCATTATTATTAAAAGGTACAACTAAGGATATTTTAAAAGAAAGCATTAAGAATGGAGTTATATTAATAGATTTAAGGCTCCATGACAAAGGCACAATGGCTAGAAACCATGGCACCGGCTTTAGAGTTCATGAAAAGGATTTACCATTAATTTTTTCCATGTCAGAGGTGATAGCATAATAACTAAAGTGGATGATTGGACATTCAATAACGCAAATACAAGAGGATATACACATATTTACCATGATTACCCTGCAAGGATGATACCTCAAGTTGCAAATAAGTTATTATCAATATATGGCAAAGAAGCAAAAACATTATTTGATCCTTACTGCGGAACAGGTACTTCATTAGTAGAAGGGATGCTCATGGGTATAGATGGCATAGGCACTGATTTAAATCCTTTAGCTAGGCTTATAGCACAGTCTAAATCAGATTACAATATAAATATAAAGAAACTTTTAGAATGCATTGAAGAATTTAATGAAAAAGTTAATAACTTAAAACCAGAAATACCTGAAATAAAAAATATAGATTTCTGGTTTAATAATAATGTTATAATAAAACTGGGCAAAATCAAGGCATTTATAAATTTAATAGAAGACGATCATATAAATCTATTTTTTAAAATAGCATTCAGTGAAACTGTAAGAGAAAGCTCAAACACTAGAAGAAATGAATTTAAATTATTTAGATATAGTAAAGAAAAATTAAGTAAATGGAATCCTGATCCATTTATAATTATAAATGAAAAGCTCCATAGAAATGTAAAAGGATTGGCGGAATTTATAAGGAAAATTAAAAAATTAGATAAAATGCCTGAAATAAAAATATATGGGTACAACTCTGTAAATGAAATACCTAATAATAATATAAAAGAAGACTATGCTGATATTGTAGTGACATCCCCACCATATGGTGATTCCCATACAACAGTTGCATATGGCCAATATTCAAGGTTATCATCACAATGGTTATCTCTAATCAATGAAAATATTGATAAAAAACTTATGGGTGGAATAAAATTAAAGTCCATTCCTGATTTTCCATCAAAAACTTTAAACGAAGCTATAAATATAATAGCATCTAAAAATAATAAAAGGGCATTGGAGGTTGCATCTTTTTATAATGATTTACAAATGTCAATTAAAAATGTCTCTAAAATTATTAAGCTAAATGGATATTCATGCTATGTTGTCGCCAATAGGACAGTAAGCTCTGTTATATTGCCTACATCAGAGGCAATAAAGGATTTCTTTGAATATTATGGTTTTGACCATATAAATACTTATATAAGGGAAATACCAAATAAAAGGATGCCTATAAAGAATAGCCCTACAAATGTTGCTGGTGAAACCATGAATACAATGCTTAATGAGCACATTGTGGTAATGAAAAAGATTAAAAATTAAGGTCATAAAAATTGAATTAGTGTAGAACGTTGAGAAGTGGGAAGCCAAAGAAGAACATGGCAATAATTGTGAATATTGAGTAGCCGTTCACTATATCACTCAGGGGGTTCTTGGATTTCTTCTCCACATTGTACACGTTAGGTATGCATCCATAGAATATCAATGATATCCTAAGCCTATTATTCACGAAATGAGTAATGGCAGCTTATAATTGTGGTTGAATGGTAGGAATATGTAAGGTGCCATAAGAAGACCGATTCCTGCCATGACACCCCAGACCATGATGCCTCTTCCCCTTGACTTTGGATTCGCATCGCCAAGGAATGCAACCGAAGTTGCCTAGAATATTCCAACCTTAAAACCGCCCAGAACTATGAAAATTAAAAGCTCGAGGCAAGTCACGGAGTAGCTAGCCCTAATTGTGAATATCG
>NZ_LKBG01000224.1 GCF_001402945.1 Acidiplasma aeolicum | reverse complement strand
TAAATGCAACAACGGATGTAAAAACAAATATAAATGTTAAAACACCAATGACCATGTTTCCAAATCTCTTATCAAAAATCAATCTTAATGAAAATACCGAACCAAGTGGAACAAGCATGAACGAAACATACTCAACTATGTTTGTAAACCAGTTTGGATTTCCAAGGGGATATGCGGCATTTGCACCGTAAAAGCCACCGCCATTGGTTCCAACACCCTTAATTGAAACCAGGGTTGCCACAGGGCCAAGTGGAAGCCTGACCGCAGAGTTGCTTCCAATTGGAAGTACATTTATATAACTGCTCAGGGTTT
The DNA here is from genome assembly GCF_001402945.1 of Acidiplasma aeolicum. Classification (GTDB taxonomy): domain Archaea; phylum Thermoplasmatota; class Thermoplasmata; order Thermoplasmatales; family Thermoplasmataceae; genus Acidiplasma; species Acidiplasma aeolicum. Next base: position 13,084 of record NZ_LKBG01000224.1, on the reverse strand, counting down.
CAGGCACACCGGAAAGTACAAGAATAACAGTAAAAAGAATGGTCAGCGGGAATATTACATAAAATATGGATATCAAAAAATCATGATAAAAATTTCCCAGCTTTCCATTGTCGTTTAATATTGCACGTATAAATGCCATGGATGCTGCAAAACCGGTTCCTGCAGATAAAAACATCAATCCGGTTATTACAAATGTCCATGAAAGTATGCTCAGATCAAATGGATTGGAAAAATGCTCAAGATTTGTATTTGTTAGAAAGCTGACAACTGTATTAACAATTAGTGATAGTGTCATGTGATTATTTGCATGTGAATATGGTAAATAATTCTGAAAATAAATAAAGATTATGCCAATGAGACCTGCAAAAAAATTAAAGATAAGAAGATTTAAAAAGTATTCCTTAAAATCCATCTGCCTGTTCTTATCCTCTTTTAAAAATCGCTCAAAAAAATTTACAATTCTCCCGGATACCGGATAAATCCATGTTTTTTCCTCCTGATCAAGATAAATTTTCCTGATAAACCCCGAAATCAGGTAGCCAAAAAACAGGGCGATAATTATATAAAAAAACACAATTAAAAGCCCAGAAATTTCCCTGTTACTGTCTATTAATGAGTATATACTGATCATAGCCTCTCAGCCTCTAATATTGAGATTATAAGGTATACTGCAACCAATAAAAGAAGTACACCAACTATTATATACGATACCAGCATGAGTATTGTTTAATATCATCCATATATTTATATTTAATCACATTTTTATATATTGTAATAATCACAAATAATGCTAGAATCATGCAAGGAAAATGTTGTAAATGCATGCAAAAGAATGTATGCCAGCGGCTTTACCGTTGGATCCTGGGGGAATATAAGCATGCGTTCTGGTAATTATATATGCATTACCCCTAGTGGATCAAATTATTCAAAATTAAGGCCTGAAGATATAGTTGTAACAGACATAAATGGGAAAAAAATAGAGGGTACACTTGAACCATCAAGTGAAAGGCTCATGCATTATGAAATATATAAGAAAAGGCCGGATGTTAATTTTATAATACATACACATGCCGTATACTCAAGCATATTTTCAGTAATAAACATGGAAATCCCGGCAATTACTGAGGACGTTGCAATGATACTCGGGAAATCGGTAAAAATAGCAAGGTATGCATTAACCGGAACAGAGGAGCTTGCACAGAACGTTGTCAATGCACTTGGCAGTAATAATGCGGCAATAATGGCAAACCATGGTGCGGTTTCAGTTGGCCAGGATATGGAAAGGGCAATGGCCGCCTCAGAGGTTTTAGAAAAAACTGCAAGAATTATGTCCTATGCTATTATGTATGGAAAATACACAACAATACCGGATGAGGATATAAAAATATTAATGGAAAAGTCTGGAAATTATCTTAAACAATGGAAAAACTGGGAATAACCATAAAAAGAGAATGTATCCTGAATTATAATGATGCCTGATAAATAATCATTTTTTAGTTTTATTCTGGATATTAAATGCATGTATTTTTAGTTGTGATTCAGGGATTTTGCCATGTAAGGGCCAAGCCTTTCATAACCAAGCTTCCTGAAGTAGTTTCTGACACCAATTCCGCTTATTACAAGTATGCGTTTTTTGTCATATTCCTCAAGTGTTATTCTCTCGGCCTCCCTGATTAGCCTCTGGCCAAAACCATGATGCTGCCAGTTTGTTTCTATTTCAGAACCTATTGGCACCACATCACCAAGAACCTTTATTTCTCTTATGATGGACGATCCCAGAACCTCCTTTCTATGTGCCATTTCAGAGGGGATCCTGAGCCTTAAATATCCAATAATCTCATTTCTGGAGTTTTCAAATGATAAAAATATTTCATCCCCGCCGGCTGCGATATAATTCCTTCTGATAAGTTTGTAATCGCTATCAAATTTTTCTCCTGTTATTCCTACCTCCCTGCTTCTTATCTCCATTGTCCTTATTCCAAGGCTTTTAAGGTTTTCATTTACAAGATTGTGAAGGTCGCTTCTCTTAACGCCGGCCTCTATAAAATGCACCGGTATATCCCTCTGCATTCTCATGACCCTTACCCATGGTGGCATGTTTTTCATAAAGTATGATATTACCTGCACAGCCCTTTCTGTATCATATGGTGTATATTTTCCCTCCCTCCAGAGTCTGTATACTGATGTATTTTTAACCACAAGCGTAGGATATATCTTAAGCATGTCAGGCATGTAATCCGGTGATGACATCATCAGGTCAAAACTTTTTATATCATCCTTATAATCCGCCCCGTACATGCCCGGCATAAGATGGTATAAAACCTTAAGACCGGCATCCCTTGCAAGCTGGGTTGATCTTATGATTTCTGCTATACCATGCCCCCTTAAGTTATCCCTTAAAATCTTATCATTTAAAATCTGAACCCCAAGCTCAACCTTTGTTGTACCATATGACAGTGCAAGGTCTATTTCCTTTTCATAAAACCAGTCCGGTTTTGTTTCTATTGTTAATCCTATGCATCTCCTTGATGCTGTTTCATTTTCTAAAATGGATTCCTCAAGTGTATTTGATATTTTTTTATTCATGCCATCAAGGCAACCCTTGACAAAGTTTTTCTGGTATTCCTCGGTTCTCGCGGTAAATGTGCCACCCATTACTATGAGGTCAACCTTGCTTGTATCATGCCCAATATTTTCAAGCTGCTTTAACCTGTTAAATGTTATATTGTATGAATCATAATAATTATTTCTACCCCTTAATGCAGATGGTTCAAATCCTGTGTATGACTGCGGTGAATTATTATCAACACCACCGGGGCAGAATAAACATTTGCCGTGCGGGCATGCCTCCGGGGATGTCATTGCTGCTACCACGGCAACCCCTGAAATTGTTCTTGTTGGTTTCTTTTTTAAAAGCTCCCTGAATTCGTTTTTATTATCCCCATAATTTAAAATTTCAACATCGCTTGGAACAACATCAAGATTAAATTTTTTTGATAGTTTAACCTTTTCTTTCTGCAATTCCATCTTATTTCTTATTCTTCCGCTTTTTAATTCATTTGTAATTTCTTCATAGAAATCCATAACTGGTATCTAAATTATAAATGATTATAAATTATTATTCATATCATCATTTTTCTGCGCCATCTGCTCCCTGTATTTTTTTCTTCCAATAAACCTTATAACGTATGAAAGGGCTATGGCAATAACGATAACACCATAATCTATGTAAAGGAAATAATGTGAATCAACAATTGATTTGGGAAGTATAAATGAACCTGCAAAAATAAAAATTATTGCAAGCACAAATACAAGGTTTGATGCAATTAAATAGCCACGTGACATTCTGTACATGTTTGCACGGTTATTTTGCATGTTTCCGGGCTGTGGGCCAAGACGGTTAATATACGGTGACAGTAATGATAAATAAATTATTAATGGAACCTCATCATTCATAAAATCGCATACACCAATTAAACTGTCACCTGAAATGGTAATTGTTCCAACCTTTGTGCCATCTGAAAGCAGATTTGAAACGCGGTTCATTCCGTCGGAGCTGAATGCAGTTATTGAATAATTTCTACCATTGTAATTCATCCTGAGCCCGCGTGAAATTGAACCCATGTCCATATCATTTTGCATTATCTTATATACACCGCCGGTTCTCTGTATTGATATTGTCTGCTGACCGGTAATTTCCACAGCTCTTGGACCGAGGCTGCCCTGAACTGTATTTACTGAATAGACCTCGTTACCGTCCTGATAAATTTTTCCGCCCCTAAATTCATACTGCACGCTTAATTATTTAAATATATTATATTATGTTTTCTATTATAAAATAATAACATTATTTTAATGCAATAAAATTTTTTTAAATTACTGTGATTTTTTATCTGCCTCCTTTGCCTTTTTTGTTCTTGAATATGTACGTGATTTTTCTGTTGTCAGCATTGATATATTGTTATTTAATATATATCTGTATTTTTCAAGAAGGCCTTTAAAAAGTTCATGCTCCTTTTCATAGCTATCTATAATATCCTTGTTGTTTTTATCCTCCAGCTGCAGTGTCTTTATCTGGTATGAAAGATCATCATTTTTATCCTGCAAATCCTTTAAAATTGAATTTAATTTTTTGTTTTCCTCCATTAAATCATTAAATTTTTTTTGTATTGAATTTATATCACTGTTTAATGATGCGATTTTAATATCCCGATCATGCAACTCCGATTTTAAATCCTGTATCTGGTTTCCGGATTCTGAAAGCCTGTTATTCAAATCATTAATTTCATCCTTATAATGCTGTGTCTGTGCGTTAAAACTCTCAATTTCCTCTGTAAATTTATCCTTTAAATCGGAAAGCGCAGATATCTGGTCCTTTAAATCTGCCTGTGATTTTGCGTATTTTTCTATCTCAGAATCCTTTTCCATAATTGTATCATTAAGCTTTGAATTTTCATTTTCAAGCTGTGTTATCTTTTCCTTCAGCTGGCTGATCTCATTATCCTTATCCCCAAGCTCTGATTGCAGCCCCTTTAAAGTTTGTGTTAATTCCTCGTATTCCTTTTTAAGACTGGACATATGTGTTAATGATATCTGGAGTATATAATTTTTCGCATTTTATTTTAATGATAATAATAAAAATTACAATTTTTTTAAAAAATCTGTTATATGCTGGTTAAACTCTTTAGAGTCGTCAAGATAGCATGCGTGCTGCCTTCCAACATTATAAAACTCTGCCTTTTTATTGTATTTTAACAGCAGCTCATAATTATTCTGTGGTGAAACGGCATCGTTTTTGCCCCACATTAACAGCATTGGCTTGCCTGAGATATTATTTAATTTTTCCTCATACTGTGAAACACCAACAGCACCGCTGAGTACAAGGCCATCAACCATATCAGGATAATTTACTGCAAAGCCAACAACAGCCTCACCACCCATGGATGCACCAAGAATTATTGCACTCTTAATTTTTAGTGCTGTCATAAATTTGTTAATAAATTCTGATAATGATATGCTAAGATTTGCAGATTTGCCGAAACCCGGGAAATCCACAGATATTGCGTGAAAACCAGAATTTGCAACGGCATCTATTGTGCCGGTTTCCTCGTATGTCCTGCAGTTAAATCTTGCCCCATGAAACATTAAAAAGGGCTTTCCAGATCCGCTTTCAATATAATGTATGCTTGCACCATCCACATCAATAAATTTATCCTCTAACATATATTCTATAATTATTAGCTATTAATTAAACGTTTTCAATTTTTTATGTATTTTATTTAAAATGAAATAATTAATTCTGTCATACATTGAATGACAGAAAAATAAGAAAATTCAAATCCACATATCACCCTCCTTTAGATGGTCTATAAATTCTTTTGGTATACCCCTAGAAACAAGGTGATATTTATTTGGGATAACCTCCATGGATACAGCTGCGTCTATTATATCCTTAAGGCCAACGTATTTTATACCCTTTAACGAGCTTGTACCGAACATCCATGGCGGTATGTCAAAATAATTGCTCAGCCTTCCCGGTATGGCAGGCCTGAGTATTGTGTTTAATTTTTTTGAAATATTTTCATTGTAATACCATTTTTTAAAGAGCAGGCTGTAATCATACTTTGGCTCATAAACCTTCCATTCTATGCCATACTTTTTCTCGATGCCTAAATAAATGGCATTGCCCCCGAAGTCATCAACTGTAGTTTTTGGTGGCTCCTCCTCCATGCCTGTTACAGAATTAACCACCCTTACGGGCACCCTGTTATACCTTGCCATTGCATCGTTGATTATATTTTCAAGGCTTATTATCTCATTTTCATCCAGGCCTGCATCATTTTCAAGCTGCTGGGATATATCCATGAAATAATCTATGGAATTATCTGCTGGTGAATTAATGAGTTTTAAATAGTAATAATATCTTTCACCACTCATATTATCCCAAATACAATAAACTAATGAGAATATATAATATTATCGGTATGAAACTTTAATTTTTTATTCACTTAATACCGGTAAAAGATAAATAAAAATACAAATCGGGCATATAGATTTATAATGCGTTATAGGTTAAATGATTACTCCATAATATTTAGGAATGTCAGGGGGCTGTGGCATCTCATTACAGCGGTTGTTGCAGCATCCATTCTGTTTGCATACTTTAGTGTGTTAATACCGCTTTATATCGGTGATGCGGTAAATTCAATGAAGGAAAAAAATTTTATGGGAATCTATCATTTCTCCATCCTAATATTATTTGTATCGGCACTTGTATCATTTTTTATATTTATTATTGATTATTATTCAAATAAGGTAAGCCAGAGATTTATATATAATTTAAGAAGGGAACAGTTTGAAAAGGTAATGGACAGAAATTATGAATATTTTATGCAGAATCACCCCGGCGATACATTATCAAAATTCACAATGGATATGGAAACATTACGCCGATTAATAAATATGACACTGTCAAACTTCTTCAGTGTAACATTCCTAATAATTGTTGCAGCCATAGATTTGACAAGGCTTTATTATGGTTTTACATTAATATTCTTTGCTGTAATCATTCCTGTGATCCTGTTAACTGTTAAATTACAGAGATCACAGAGGCCGTACTGGAGGGGTTTAAGGTCAAAATATGGATATATGAATGATAGGTTGAACCAGAATATTGCCGGTAACAGGGTTGTCAGATCCTTTAATGCTGAGGACAGTGAAATAAATAAATTTAATTCAATAACAGATGACTACTATGGGGACTATAAAAATATTGCGGCAATAAGGTCCTTTTATGTGCCATTATCACTCTTTCTAATAAGCATGGCAACAGGTTTCATAATAATATATGGTGGCTACCGGTCTGTTTATTATAATCTTAGCATTGGTTCAATAATAGCAGCAGTCAATGTTTTTGCCATAGTGCTCAGACCGGTTAGATTTTATGGAAGGTACATATCATTCTATGAAAATGGCAGGGCCAGCCTTGAAAGGATTAATTCAATGGATTATACTCCGGAGAAAGATTTATATTCTATAAAAAACATAAATTCATATGATATAAAAATAGTTAATTTGAGTTATAATATCAATGGCAGGACCCTGCTGAAAAATATTAACATGGATATGCCTGAGGGGTCAAAGATAATGATAATGGGCTTTACTGGATCCGGTAAAACAACACTTGCAAACATAATATCCGGTCTTTATAAGAATTATGATGGCCATGTTTATCTCGGTGGAAATGAATTAAGGGAAATAAACGATAAGATTCTAAGGAATACCATAGGAATAATTTCACAGGACATAACATTATTCTCCGGCACAATTAAATTTAATATAACGCTTGGCATGGAATATACAGATGATGAGATTAAAAATGCTGCCAGAATTGCAGGCATTGATGATTTTATAGAATCACTTCCAGACAAATATGGCGCACTCATTGGTGAAAGGGGCATTAACCTTTCAGGGGGCCAGAAGGAAAGAATAGCCATTGCAAGGGTGGTTATAAAAAATCCAAAAATTATTATTTTTGATGATTCCACCGCAAATCTGGATGTTTACACGGAACATGAGATTATTGAGTCGCTCAAAAACTATATTATTGACAAGACTGCAATTATAATAAGCAACAAAATTTCCGCATTAAGTCTTGCAGATTTTGTAATAATAATGAAGGATGGTGCAGTAATTGATCATGGCCCAAGGGATTATGTTGAAAAGAACAGCCCCATAATGGCTCAATTTTATGAAAGCCAGGAGGTATAATTAATGTTTAATAAATACCTTATAAGATTAATAAGGCAGATGCTGGGTTACCGGAAGAATTCATTAATTATTATAATCTCAATAATAGCAACATCTGCAGTTTCAATGCTTGGCCCACTGTTTATAGGCCTTTCTGTTGATTATATACTGGATCTTAGATTCAGGCTTGTGGTTTTATTCTCAATAATTTATATTTTGGTATACTTTATTAATTATATTGCATCAAAAAAGAGAACGTTTTATTCAATGATTACGGCCCAGCAGGTTATAAAAAGCCTGCGCCAGAGCATGTTTAAAAACTTACAGTATGTGCCGCTATCATATTATGGCCAGAAACAGTCAGGCCAGATCATTAGCAGGATTACAAACGATGCTGAGACATTAAGCGAATTTTTAACATTTCAACTTCCACAGGTTGCTGCAGGTGTAATTGGCATAATTGCATCCATAATAATTATGGTTTACCTTGACCCTGTGTTAACTGCCTATGCGATTATTGTTATTCCGTTCCTTCTGGCGGTAATTGCAATTATGAGCGGAAAAATAAGATATAATTATCATGAGGTTAGAAGAAAAATAGCAGCATTAACAGGTGGTGTTTCAGAATCAATAAATGGTATAAATGCTGTTAAATCAAATGGTGCAGAGGATGTATTTGAAAGGCAGTTTGAATCGCTCAACAGGAATAATTTTAATGCAAATGTTAATGCAGTTAAATTAACATCAATTTTTTCCAGCATGATGGAGATTATTGAGGCGGCCGGAATTATCCTTGTGCTTTATATGGGTGGCATGCAGATATTATCCGGTACCATCAGCATAGGCCTTGTTGTATCCTTTGTCATATATGTTCAGGGATTTTTCACGCCCATTGTCCAGCTTTCCCAGTTTTATAACTCATACCAGTCATCATCAATTGCGGTGGAACGTATCTATAGAATAATTGATGAGCCTGCAGAGGAAAATCATTATGATGTGGATGATATCAGCTTAAAAGAGTCAATAAAACTTATTAATGTGGATTTTTCATACAATAAAACAAGGGTTTTAAAAAATATATCAATGGAGATAAAAAAGGGTGAAAAAATAGCACTTGTGGGCAGAACGGGTGCTGGAAAAACCACCATTACAAATTTAATACTAAAATTCTATCATCCAGATTCAGGATCAATTTTAATGGACAATATTGATATCTCAAGAATTAATACATATAATTACAGAAAACATTTTGGTGTGATACTTCAGGATCCCTTTCTGTTTGATGGCACCATTCTGGACAATATTAAATTTTCAAATGAAAATATTACAGAGGAGGAAATAAAAAATAAAATTAATGATCTTGGCCTCTCAGAGGTATTTTCAGGTTTAAATTTGCATGATGATATTGGCATGCATGGAAACAGGCTTTCTGAGGGGCAGAGGCAGGCGGTGTCAATTTTAAGGGCCGTTATTAAAAACCCTGATATTATAATAATGGATGAGGCCACATCTGAACTTGATTCAATCAATGAAAAAAGAATTCAGGATGCATTATTGAATTTAATGGCGGATAAGACAATGATTATAATAGCACATCATATTAAAACAATACTTCATACGGATGCTGTTTATTATCTTGATAATGGCAGCATAGTGGAATATGGAAATCCGCAGGCCCTGCTTAAAAAGGAGGGGAAGTTTTACAGGATATATAAATCAATTTACACACAAAATTAAATTAATGAAATTTTTAAAATAGCTGCTGTTACTTTTCCTTATGGTCCGGTGATGGTATTTTTACTATTTTTCCCCTGACCTTTTCCACATCATACCTCTGATCCAGTTCAGACATTTTATTTAAGAATGCATCCTCAAGATTGAAGTTCAGCTCGTTTGCCATTGCAAGGCATGTGAAAAATATATCAGATATTTCATTCTGTATCTTTTTCATTATATCAGGATTACGCCCGTTTTTAATATCAGCCTCAAAATTTAGATCGTGCCATAGAAATATCTCCATGAGTTCAGAGGATTCTATGGCAGAGTTCATTGATAAATCCTTTAATGTCTGAAATTTTTGCCAGTCCCTTTTTTCAACAAATTCCCTTGCAATTTTTTGAAGGCCCTCAATTGTTGCCATAAATTAAAAAGGCAAATATATTATTAAAACTTTGGTGGTATTATCCGGTGATTCACCGTAATTCTAAATTGGTTTAAATAAGCCATAAAATTTTAAGCGCGCGGTTATGATTTATTAAATTTCTTCAAATGCTTACATGCTGTAGTACCTATCCCGGTATTTGTAAAGCGAGACCTCCTTTGAGTCAAATACCTGTCTTACAGTTATAATTTTATATGTTTCAGAATTCATTATCTGTGATTCTCCACCATCAGTGGATATTACTATGAATTTATCAATTAATGGCTCCTTTCTTATAATATTAAAATTCCTTCTGTAAAATTCCTTCTGTGTAATATTTTCTGTGGTCTGGGTGTCCAAATCCATAATCCCAATGCTGTTTGCTGATATGGATGTAACCATATAATATTTTTTATCAAATAATATTGATCCCTTTGTAACATCAAGTATTCTTATTAAATGTGTGTATCTGAATATGTCTTTGCCATCCTTTCTCCCGGCAAGTGATTTTGTTTGCTTCATTGATGTAAAATACATGCTATTTAAAAGCTTATCTATTTTTATTGCGTCCTCCTTTCTGCCCAGATATATGTCTATGCCCTCCCTTTTATTTTCTATCCTGCTTATAAAGGAATTTGGGTTATCCCTGTTTAAATCCCTTACATACGACACAATTAGGTCTTTGGCATCATTGAGCCTGCTGTCAAATTCTGTGCTGAACGTTCTTAGCTGTATTATACCCTCATAATAAGACCCGGTAACCTTGTTGCATACAGGACAGCTTTCCTTTAAAATTTTAAGATCTATTTCAGCTGTTTTATTTACCATGCCAAGTGTTTTGCTATTTACATCTATATTTATTATGATTCTATCATCACTTAACTCCAGATTATTTATGGATTCAACATTGCCATTATCGATATTAATATGGCCAAGGGCCTGTCTTTTCAATACATTTTCAGTATCATTATAATACCATTTTTTATTTATTTTAAGTGCCCCGCATTTTGGGCATACTGTAATCTCCATTTTACTGGACTGAAGGCGGATCTGATCGGCAAGGCAGGATGAACACATACCATGTTTATATGCCTCGTTCTTTCCGCATATTATGCATTTCATCATTTTATTATTGCATAGGTGTATTTAAGCATTAATCAATTTTGGTATCATTGATTCATCTATATTATAGCATTTGTTTTCATCGCATACATTTATTTTATTATCACCTTTTTTTAAAATAAAGTAGTTCCATGGATAGTATTTTAGTATAGAATTTATTGCAGATTCATTGGTTGTTTCTATCTTATACATATTTATTCTTTTAAACAATGCATTTAATGAACCTGTAAAAAATACAGGATTCCTTTTAATACTGGATGCAACAGACCTTATGCTGTTATCAATAATTTCATTGTATTCATCATGAATATATGATTCAATGATAATATCATTTAATGCTGCTGAAAAGCCTGATGGAATTGCATTATCATTGCTTTCCCTTAACCTGACCGGCAGATCTGTCAGGTATGAGTAAAAACCTCCTGATGATTTATCATGGTATTTACCTATCATTGTTTTTATGAGATCATCTGCATAATTAAGGTAAATATCATTAAATGTTGCCTCATAGAGGTATAGCAGGCCCGAGGCAAAGAACGCGTAATCATCAAGAAATCCCGGGATTTCAGATTCCCCCTGACGGTATCTGTGCATAAGCACACCATCTTTATACATTTTTGAGATGATGAAATCTGCAGCATTTTCAGCAAGATCCAGATATTCAGGTTTTTTAAAAACAATATATGCCTTTGAAAGTGCCTCTATCATCATGCCATTTATATCGGATAATATCTTGTCATCGGTATTTGGTTTTATCCTTTTATCCCTGGCCTGGTGGAGCCTTAATATATTTTCTCTAAACTTTTTATTAAAAATTTCATCGTCATTCAAATTCTGTGGAATGTAAATGATATTTTTTCCTGTTGGTCTTGAATAGGCGTCATAAAAATTACCCTGCGGTAAAACATCAACTGTTTTCATAAAATCCTCATCAACCAGATTTTTTAGTTCTGTGTAATCCCATAGATAATATTTACCCTCCTCATTCTCTGAATCCGCATCAATTGCGGTAAGAAATGCACCATTAAACATATCAGATTTAACAAAATTAAAAATTTCATCAACGGTGTTTTTATAAAGATCCCTTTTTGTTAAAGAGTAGGCAAAGCTGTATGCTGAAATTGCAAGGGCCTGGTCATATGCCATCTTTTCGAAATGCGGTATTCTCCATATTGAGTCTGTTGAGTACCTGTGAAAGCCACCACCTATTTGATCGTAAATACCTCCAAGGCGCATATTTCTTAATGTTTTTTCAACCATATTTAAAGCATTTTCATCATGATATTTTTTATAGTACTGCATTAAAAATATTAGATTCTGGAATGATGGAAACTTTGGGCTTGACCCAAAGCCGCCTGACTCGGAATCAAAATTTTTTGAAAGTGATTTATATGCATTTTCAATTAGGGATTTTATATCATAATCATTGCTTTTATTTTCACTGTTTTCATAATTTTCAATTGCCCCTATTACGGAATCAGCATTTTTTAAAAGTTCAGACCTTCTGTGCTGCCAGAGTTCCATTACACTATCGCATATCTCAATAAGGCCCGGCATGTTATTTCTGGATGTTTTTGGTATATATGTGAATGCGAATATTGGTTTTTTATCAGGGGTAAGTATCATATTTAACGGCCATCCTCCCTGGCCTGTAAGAATCTGGCTCATTGTCATGTATAAAGAATCTATGTCAGGCCGTTCCTCCCTGTCAACCTTTATGCATACAAATGTTGAGTTCATTTTTGCCGCAACATCATTATCACTAAAACTTTCCATATCCATTACATGGCACCAGTGGCATGTGGAATAACCTATGCTCAGGAAAACAGGTTTATCAAGGCTCTTTGCAAGGTTAAATGCCTCATCAGACCATGGATACCAGTCAACAGGATTATTGGCATGTTCAAGTAAATATGGGCTCTTTTCATTTTTTAAATGGTTCATGCGTGCTTATCAAAATTATATATACAAATATATTGTTTTAAATTCTGCTAACCATTTTATATAATTAATATGAATTTAACAGGATTTTAAAAGAATGCAAAAATTTTTGCTTTTAAAAATCATAATTAT
>NZ_LKBG01000223.1 GCF_001402945.1 Acidiplasma aeolicum | reverse complement strand
TTTTTAAAAATTAAATGAATTACTGTATCTTTATGGCTAAATTTATATTCAAATTAAATATGTCAATATTATGATATTTAATAAAATACGATCAATGCATTTTCCCAATGATGTTTTTATTGGCCATAATGCAATAGTTAATATAAACGATGTTGTTAAAAAAAATTTGAGGTCCGGAGAAGCATTAATAATTACCGGAAATAAAACATATGAACTGGCAGGAAAATATATAGAAAAATTGCTGGATGATATACAATATAATGTCCTGATTGTTGATGGGGCATCCATTGATACCTTAAATTTCATTAAAAATGAAATTAAAAATTCAAAAATAGGTGTTGTTATTGGCGTTGGTGGTGGTTCCAAAATTGATCTTGCCAAAAAAACCGCGGCAGATATTGGTGTTCCTTTTATAAGCGTACCAACCGCCCCAAGCCATGATGGCATTGCATCACCAAGGGCATCAATATCAGATGGAAAATCTGTACTTTCAGTGGAGGCAGTTATGCCATCTGCAATAGTTGCGGATACATCAATAATGTTAAAGGCACCGTACAGATTTGCTGCAGCCGGTGCAGCAGATGTTATAGCAAACATTACTGCTGTTGAGGATTGGCGTCTTGCATACAGATTAAAGGGGGAGGAGTTTAGCAGCACTGCTGCAATCATATCAGAGTATACATCCAAGGAGCTAATGGAGAACGCAAATATGATACAGCCGGGAATGGAGGAAAGCATATGGCTCATAACAAAGGAAATACTTGCCTCAGGAACAGCTATGGCCATAGCGGGCACTTCCAGACCAGCAAGTGGGAGCGAACATTTATTTGCCCATGCACTGGAGGTTCTTGGCAGGGGCACCTCAATGCATGGAGAACAGGTGGCAATGGGGTCCCTGGTAAGCATGTACCTTCAGGGAGGGGACTGGATTAAACTGAAGGAAACATATAAAAAGATAGGTGTGCAAACAAAAGCATCAGAATATGGAATTTCTGATGATATTGCAATAAAGGCCCTTTCAATTGCCCATAGATTGAGGCCTGAAAGGTACACAATTCTTGGAGAAACAGATCTTAGCACGAGGGTGGCCGAAAAGGCACTTAAAATTACAGGGATTATATAATGCAATGATAACCTTAATAAGGTATTTATTTTTACAGTATGTGATTATATGGGTAAAATTACATTAATTGGTGTTGATTTAGCGAGAAAGGGTGATGTTTTTACTTTTGTTGGCCCTCTTACTGGAAAATGCGATGAATGCAGGATAAGAAATGTATGTTTTAACCTGGAAGAGGGTAAAAGATATAAAATCGTCAATGTAAAGGAGCAGATAAATCCATGCTTTATTTTTAATAAAAATAAAGTTTCCACGGTGGAGGTTGAGGAGATGCCAAATACATTTAATGTACAGTACAGCCGCCACCTTATTGATGGAATTTCACTGGAGCTAAAATCCATGAAATGTGATTATATAACATGCCCTTTCATAGAAAAATGCAATCTGATTAATTATAAGGGCAGCAAAAAAATTGTTGTCAAAAAGGTTTTGGGCAAGATTAAATGCCCAAAGGGATATGATATGAGGGAAGTGGAATATTAAATGCTTAAAATTGGGTTGATTGGAAAGCCTAACGCTGGAAAATCCACACTTTTTTCTGCAATAACACTATCTGACGTTGATATAGCAAATTATCCATTTACCACAATCAAACCAAATGTTGGTATATCATATATTACCGATGAATGCCCAGAAAGGTATATCGGTGCAAAATGCAATCCACGCGAGGGCAAATGTATTAATGGCATAAGATACATTCCAGTGGAAATCATTGATGTCCCCGGACTTATAGAGGGTGCCAGTGAGGGCAAGGGCATGGGCAATGAATTTCTGGATAATATACGTGATGCAGATATAATAATAAATCTTTATGATGTAAATGGCGATGAGGATTCAGGTGACTACAAAATAAACATTAATATGGTAAGGAACGAAATAATGCTATGGCTAAAGGAGAGAATATATAGAGACTGGCAAAAATTTGCCAGAAAGGAGGATGCTGATACCTCAGAAAGATTAATTGAGAAGATTTTAAAAAAGGTGGCCTCATTTGGGATTAAGGAGAAGGATCTATTTTACATTATGTCCAAAGACTCATTTCCAGAAAGGTTAATAGACTGGAAACCTGAGGATGTCGAGAGATTCTGCAATGATATTCTAACATATGTAAAGCCCATCTTTAATATTGGAAATAAGATAGACCTTCTGGATTCAGACTCAATTGAAAAAATAAAAAAGGACTTAAATAACAATTTTTTAATATCCGCAGAATACGAATTTATTCTCGCCAAGGCGTTCAAAAATGGTTATATAAATAATAATTCAATAGATTTTAACTATACAAATAAATCTGGCGAGGAACAAAAAAATGCCCTTGAAAAAATAAGAATGTTTTATAAAAATAATGGCATTCGAACATTTACTGATATTATAACAGATATTATAAAAGGGCTGGGTTATATAGTTGTATATCCGGTTGCAGATGAAAATAAGTGGACCGATAAAAATGGTAACATACTTCCGGATGCCTACATAGTTAAGGATGGTACAACTGCCCTTGACCTCGCCTTTCTGGTGCATACAGATATTGGAAAGAACTTTATAAGGGCCATAAACGGAAAAACCAAGAGAGTAATAGGAAAAGATTATAAATTATTAAATAATGATGTGGTCAGAATTGTTTCCAATTTAAGGTGATATAATGCCCAATGGTATGAATGCAGGCAGAAAATTAAAAAAAGTTAGAAAACATTACGCATGGTCAGATCGTGATTATAAAAGAAGAATGCTTAATCTTAGAGAGAAGAGTGATCCTCTTGAGGGTTCACCACAGGCAAAGGGTATAGTCATAGAAAAGGTTGGTATTGAGGCAAAACAGCCAAACTCAGGCATCAGGAAGTGTGTCAAGATACAGCTTATAAAAAATGGAAGGCAGTTATCAGCCTTTGCCCCTGGCGATGGTGCAATAAACTATATAGATGAGCATGATGAGGTTGTTGTCGAGGGTATTGGAGGTAGAATGGGCAGGAGTAAGGGAGATATTCCTGGTGTTAGATATAAGGTAATAAAGGTTAATGGAATATCACTGCTTGAGCTTGTTCGTGGAAGGAAGGAGAAAACAGTAAGGTGATTTCATGGATCAGCTTTTAATGAATAAATATGATGTAAGTGGGATACAGATTCACGATCAGGGTCTTGCAAATTATATAAATTTAACATCTTACATTAATCTGCATACCGGAGGAAGGTTTTCAAACTATCTTTCGGGTAAGAAGAACATGAACACCATCGAGAGGCTTTTAAATAAGCTTATGAGAACAGAAAAATGGACAGGAAAAAAATATTCTGCATATAAAGTTTTAAGTGAGGCTTTCGACATAATAAATAAAAAAACAAAACAAAATCCTGTGCAGGTACTTGTTACAGCCATAGAAAACAGCGCTCCAAGAGAGGAGGTAACCAGGTTAAAATATGGTGGCATTGCAGTCCCGAAATCAGTAGATGTATCACCCTCCAGAAGGCTTGATGAGGCATTAAGAAATATATGCATAGGTGCAACTAAAGCCTCATTTAAACATAAAATACACATAGAGGAATGCCTTGCAAACGAAATTATACTTGCATCAAGAAACGATGGAAACTCATATGCAATATCCAAAAAGGAAGAAATAGAAAGAGTTGCAGCTTCTGCCAGATAAGTATTTTTTTTATTTTTAAAATTTATAAATAAAGTATATTTATTCAGTTTTTAGTGTGTATTGATTCTATAATTTTATAAAATGTTTATACATGCAGTTTTACCTAATAATAAACCCTCAGTGCAACCATAAGAAGCACTATAATAACCATCAGAATCATTGTTATAAATGAGAAAACGTGTGTTTTTTTCCTTATCTTTTTTATCTCATCAAATTTGTTCTGTTCGTTTAATTTAACTATTAACCTACCATGATAAATATTATTTCCATACATTATGACAATCATTATTATAATAAGAACCTCAGCAATAAAAAGGATATGCCCCTCTGTGCTGGTAAAATAAAGTGAGAAATTTTCCAGATACTTATATGTCATCGTTAGCCCTGTTGCTATAAGGAGTATTAAGCTAATATTAGTATATAATGCAAACTTTTTTCCAACAAACCCTAGCAATCTGGTTCTTATTTTCTCATCATTAAGTTTATATGACTCCGGCCACAGTATAAGCCAGATAAAAATTGAGCCCCCGACAAATATTATGGCGGATAAAACGTGTATAAATAATATAATTGTTAGGCCGATTTTCTCCACCGGTGGTAAATTAAGGTAAAACATTCTGGCATTATTCTAATAAATTATATTAAATTAATCACATTTGTAAATATCTTTTTAAAAAGTAATTTAAGGTATAAAAACATATATATTTATGAATTATTTAATAGTAACAAACAGCTGTCCGTTTTCACATGATAAACAGGGCAATAAAATTGTTACAACCAGTAATGTTGGGGGTGTTGCAACGGCCCTAAA
This sequence comes from Acidiplasma aeolicum, assembly GCF_001402945.1. Classification (GTDB taxonomy): domain Archaea; phylum Thermoplasmatota; class Thermoplasmata; order Thermoplasmatales; family Thermoplasmataceae; genus Acidiplasma; species Acidiplasma aeolicum. The sequence goes on along the minus strand of NZ_LKBG01000223.1, from coordinate 8,997 downwards.
GTCCATGCTCGAAAAATTTGGTGGCACATGGATTTGCTGGGGAAGGGGGTCCGCAGATGAGAATTTCTGTGAGGAAAAGTATAACAATTATACGTTAAAAAGAATTATGTTAACAAGGCGAGAGAGGCAGGGGTTTTATGAAGAGTATTCAAATGGTGTTTTATGGCCACTTTTTCACTATTTCCGGGATAAAATAAAATTTATGCCTGTTTCATATAAAATATATAATGAGGTTAACAAAAAATTTGCAAAGGAAATATCTCAGAATATTGAAAATAATTCAGTAATATGGATAAACGATTACCAGCTTACAATGGTTCCATTTCATCTCAGGCAGATGGATATAAAAAATAAAATAATATTTACATGGCATATACCATGGGTATCTAAGGAATTTTATTCTATACTTCCAGAGGGGAGGGATATTATTCAAAGTCTTTCTATGAGCGATGTTTTAACATTTCATACAAAATTATATACCAATAATTTTACTGAAACATACAGATTCCTTTTCAATGAAAAACCGCATAGCAAAGTTTATTCAATACCGCTTGGGATAGATACGTCATTTTTCTCATATGAAAGAGCAAGGAAAATAAAATATGATGGCATCGCAAACAAAAAGATCATATTTTCCATTGACCGGCTAGATTACACCAAAGGATTGATAAATCGTGTGCTGGCCATAGAAAGAATGCTCAAAAAATTCCCTGAACTTGCAGGTAAGTTTGTTTATGTAATGAATGTTACACCAAGCAGAACCAATGTTCCAGAGTATATAAAAATGAAAAAGGAAATCGAAATGACGGTTGGCAGGGTCAATGGTGAATTCAGCACCATGTCATGGACACCAATAATATACATGTATAGAAAAATAAAGGATAGCACGTTACTATCGTATTACAAAATAGCTGATGTGGCATTAATTACCCCATTAATTGATGGTCTTAACCTTGTAAGCAAGGAATTTATATCAGTTACAAGAAAGGGTGTTTTAATAATATCCAAATTTGCTGGTTCAGCATGTTATTTAAATGATGCACTGCATGTTAATCCATATAACCTTGATGAGATTGCAGATGCAATAGTAACAGCAATAAATATGGACGAGGGTGAGAAATATGACAGACTCCAGAAGCTAAAAATGGAGGTACAAAAAAAGGATAGCACATGGTGGTATAAAAAAATAATAAGCAAGGTTGCATAATCCCAACATGAATGAAATTAACAAAATTTTGGGGGACGTTAAAAGCATAATAGATCTGGAACCACAAATATTTCTGGATTATGACGGCACGCTTGTTCCCATAAGAAATGATCCCTCAAACTGCTATGCAGACAGCGAGCTGGATTTTATTTTAAAATATTTGGATAAATATTATGAACTTTTTATTGTGACCGGAAGGTCACTTGATGACCTTATAAAATTTATAGGCAATTATAACATTGTTGCACTCCATGGTGATATATATTATATTAATGGTGAGGTTATTGAAACATGTGAGTTCCAGAGATATGTAAGAATATGCAATAAATTATATGAAAACAGACATTTTTTCACAAAAAAGTATAAAAATTTAAAAATTTTTAATAAAACAGGTGGCCTGTTATTTCATATGGGTGATGTGCATGATGGCAATGAAATTAATGAAATAATAGAGGAGGTTAAAAAAATCAGCAGGGAGGTCAGCATGGATGTATACAGGGGTAAGAATATCGTTGAGCTAAGAATGCCTGGCATAAATAAGGGAACTGCAATAAAAAAGATAAGGAATAAGAATAGGCCGGCCATAATAATCGGGGATGATATTACAGATGAAGAGGCTTTTGAAAATAATAAAGATGCAATAACAATAAAGGTCGGCTCTGGAAAAACATCAGCAAGGTATAATGTGGAGTATAAAGATGTGAGGGAAATTTTAATAGATATTATAAATTTAAGATAAAAGTTAATCCTTCTCTATTAGCTTAATATTTAAAACCTTCTCAAGTTTCTTTGCCGTATTTATATCCGGCAGGAGTTCCCCACGTTCTATGTTTGATAATACATTTTTCCTCTCCAATATCTTTTGCGCAAGCTCTTCCTGCGTCATGCCCATCTGCTCCCTTTTGCTTTTTATTAACCTGGCATAATCCTCTACTATATCAAGATTTTCAATATTTTCAGGCTTCCTGTAAATTTTTTTAGGATTATCCCTGTTTAAAGGCTTTTTAAATGGTTTTTTATGCTGTGGAACTATAATTTTTTTTTCGGGGAATTTTATTGTCAGTGTTTCGCTTAAACTGTTATATTTTTTTTCCTCTACAGGTTCACCGAATCTTGCACAATCCTCGCATACATTGAGAATTGCACCATCTATTTTTATCTTAATTAATTTATTTGTTTGTTTTCCACACATATCACAGTTCATAGTTATATATTATTAATTACAATATAATTTTATTGCACTCGTAAATATTTATTTACATCGCTTTAATATTAAAAGGTGAAAGAAATAAACAAAAGCATAATACTGGAAAAAAATAAAATTTTCACAGTATCTGAGTATAATAAATCAGTGTACGGTGAAAAAATTAGAAATTATTCTGGAAAATATTTACGTGAGTGGAATCCAAGAAGGAGTAAACTTGCAGCCGCAATTATAAAAGGACTTAAAGAGGTACCATTAAATAGCAACTCAAATGTATTATATTTGGGTGCATCAACAGGAACAACCGTTAGTCATATATCAGATATTTGTTATAATGGAAGGATATTTGCAGTAGAATTTGCCTACGACCCATTTGTAAAACTTTATAACCTTGCAAAAATTAGAAGTAATATTTTTCCAATTCTTGATGATGCAAATATGCCTGAGAAATACAGATTTTTTGTGGATAAGGTTAACTTTATATATCAGGATATTGCCCAGAGGAATCAGGTTGATATTTTTAATAAAAACGCTGATTTATTTACTTGCGCAAAATATGCAATGCTGATTTTGAAACTAAAATCGATTTCTTCTAGGAAAAATGAGAGATTTATTCTAAATAATGCCATTAGAAATATAAAAAATTTTAAAATAATGGAGATAATTGATTTACGCCCATTTGATTCTGGCAACTTCCTTTTATCAATGGTGAGACATTAACATGGGTGGCATTTTTATTTATTTTATAATAAATAATAAAATAACACAAATTTTGGATAAATATCATGAAAATTTTTAAAAATATCAATGATAGAAATTATTCATATCTTAAAATTATAAAATATTGAATAAATGATTTTTTAATTTTAATAATATATTTAATGCCATTTCATGTGCAATTGGAAAAGCTTATATAACATTGTTTTTTATATCATAATAAGGTAAGGAAAGTGAAAATAGAGATAGGAGAAAAATATGATTTCGAAATAGAGAGGTCGGATATAGAGAACGTCAGGGAGGGTTCAATAATTGCCACCTATTATAACATGGGCAACCCAATCTACGTTGAGCTCATCTTAAATAAGTCTCTTGCAAATGAAATCAGAAAATTCTTTATGCACTCAAACAAGAAATCCGCATTAATATCAATAACGAGGATATCAAAATTAAAATACAGAATAACTCCAACCATAGTGATACTCAATAAACAGAGAGGTGCGTTACAAAAATAGTTAATCAAAATTTTAGGAAAATTTAGACAGCTTAAATTTATAAAAAATAATTTTTTGTTTTATTAATTATAAATTAATGGAAAACTTTATATTCTAGTTTGTAAATATATTATTTGGTATTCAATATGGCTTTATATAAGAAGAAATTTGAAGAAGAACTAGAAGACGAAACAGCCAGCTATGATGAATTAGAAAAAACAATATGGAGTGATAACAAAAAATCAGGGAGAAAGTCTAGATCTATCCCTAGGAAATAAGGTTGATTCACGCACATTGCTTAAATTTAAGAGGTTCATTACAAGCCTTTCAAGGCCAAGGCCCCATCCAGCGTGTGGTGGCATGCCATATTTAAAAGCTTTTATGTAAAATTCGAAATTATTTTTGTTTAATCCTTTTTCATTAAAACTGTTCTCAAGCATGTTATAATCATGAATTCTTTGTGCACCTGAGCATACCTCAATATCACGTAACTGTAAATCGAAGGATCTTGTAACATTTCTATTGGTATCATCAGGCATAGTATAAAAAGGCCTTAAATCCTTTGGCCATTTTGTTATAAAATAGAAACCATTATATTTTTTAGAGACAAATTTCATGGCCTCCGGGGAAAAATCATCACCAAAGTTTAATTTAAAGCCATTGTCATTCAGATAATTAATAAGCTCTGAGTATTCTATACGTGGAAATGGTGGCCTTACCTCCTCAATGGAATAACCAAGACCTTTTAATTCCTTGCCAAGAATGGAGTCGGCGCGGTTAACGGAATATGCTATGGCGTTTTCCAGCATCCTCATGACTGTTTCATCATCAGAAAAGCTCATTTCAATATCTATGGATGTAAACTCATTTAGGTGCCTTACAGTGTTCTCTTTTTCTGCCCTGAAGGCTGGACCAACCTCAAAAACACGGTCAAAACCAGAACTCATTAATATTTCCTTATATAACTGTGGCGACTGATTTAAATATGCACGTTTTTCAAAATACTGAACAGGGAACAGGTCAGCACCACCCTCTGTTGCAGCCGCAACAATTTTGGGTGTGTGAACCTCAATAAAATTATTTTTGTTCATATATTCTCTGATGCCAAAAAGAAGCTCGCTTTCAAATTTGAATATAATAAGATTTTCAGGCTTTCTTAAATCAATGAATCTATTATTTAGTCTTGTATCGAAATCAACATCAACAAGATCAATAACGCCCATTGGAAGTGGGGTCTCTGCCGTATTTAATATTATAATTTCATTTGCAAGAATTTCCACACCCGATTTGCTAATGCTTTTTTTGTTTAATTTACCAGATACTTTAATAACAGACTCCCTGGAAATATTATAAATGGAATCATAATTTTTTACCATATTATCCTTAACTGTCACCTGGACAGACCCTGTATTATCCCTAACTATTAGGAAAAGAAGCTTTTTTATTTTCCGTATTTCCTGAACCCATCCATCGATTTCTATTATAGAACCATCTTCTAGATTATTTATATTATTAATGTACGTTCTCATTAGAGGTTTATATTTATCTATTTATTAAATTTTTAACTTTTTCCAGTGTTTCAATTAGATTTATATTTATTTTTAAAATAATCTTATGATATTATGATTATACTTGGCTATGATGTTGGTGGTACGAAGGTTTCAGCCATTATTGGCAATGAAAATGGTGAAATAATAGATTCCATAAAGAGAAAAACAACAAAACAGTATGGTAAAAACGGACTTTCGCAGCAGCTTATAGATATGGGCGAGGAGCTTCTATCAAGAAATAAATTGAATAAACCGGATATGATTGGAATAATTTTTGCAGGTATTGTTGATTCAAAAAGTGGTTTAATTGTATCATCCCCGAATATCCTTGGCCTAAAAAATTATAATATTACAGAGGGGCTTGAAAAGCACTTTGGTGTTACAGTAAGGCTTGAAAATGATGCATCGGCCAGCACAATAGCTGAGAAAATATTTGGCGGGGCAAAAAAATACAATAATTTTGTTTATATAACATTAAGCACAGGTATTGGAGGTGGGATATTTATTAATGGTAAACTCTACCGCGGGTCCCATGGCATGGCAGGCGAAATTGGACATATGGTTATGGTGGCAAACGGCCCAATATGTGGATGCGGCCGGCGCGGCTGCTTTGAAACACTGGCAGGTGGGAATGGTATAAGGGCAAGGGTGCTGGAGGATGTTCATGGATTAAATGACTCCACAATACTATCAAAACTCAGACCTGAATTTATTAATGCAAAGGCTGTGTTTGACGCAAAGAAAGAGGGCGATATGCTTGCACAGCTAATAGTTGAGGAAACAATATATTATCTGGCTGTGGGTATTGTAAATATTATAAATATTCTTGATCCAGAGGCAATATTCATTGGAGGGGGCATAAGCAAGGAGGGTGAGGATCTTTTCACCCCATTAAAGATGGCCGTTGATGAGGAGATGAAATCATTAAAACGGGATGTTAAAATTTATCAGGCGCTGGAAAATGGTCCTGATCTGGCTTCCATAGCAATATGTTTATATAAATATTGATATTGTATAACTATGGATGGGAGGCAAAAATACTGCATGGTAAAATTTAATGATGAGTTGGTATGCATAGACAATTCAATAGAGCTTTTCAGGCTTCTCGGGAAAAAATATACCATTATGATCATGACGCTCCTTGCCAATAATAAATTAAAAAATCAAAATTTCAATAAAATTGTTAATGATCTGCCAGGGTCCGATAAAACATTAATATCACTGAGAATTAAACAGCTTACAAAATTTGGTATTATAGAAAGAAAAAGTTATGGGAATATAACATACGAGCTTACAGACAGGGGCAATGAAATATTAAGGTTAATACTTCCTTTATTCAGGAAAATGCAGTATGATCAATTAATCTGAAAGGCTTTCCATTAGGGTGTTAAAGCGATCCTCCAGCCTTTTAATTGCATAATCAAGGACATCTATGGCCTTTAATGACCCATCTGTTTCAAATTTGAAGATAAATCTGGTATCATCCTCATCAATCTTCACATGGTCTTCCTCAAATAACTGTGAAAGAAATCTGCATGGAGTGTCATCGCTAAATACAATTTGATCATCAGTCTCGCTGACCACGGATTTTGGGCATTTTTCTTTATAATATGTCCATTTATTAAATTCGGATTTATTGATGGTGAATGTTCTGTGATATTTATATGAAACCCCTGAGGTTACCTGCCATTTTGCATGTTCCTTACCACGTCCCAGTATGGCCTCACATGTTACCAAAATTGCCTGGTCCTTTTTTAATTTTACAATGGGGATCATGGGATCAGTTGGTGTGAGGTCCGGGCGGTTTACAGGCATAATATCTGATGAATAAACATCCCCGGGGCCGAGTTTATTAATGGAATATGTAACTGTGCATAAATCGCAACCAGTCCCACCGCATGAACATTCGTCCCTGAAATTAAGTTTTAGATCTGTTTTTAATGGAATTAAGCCAAGCCGGGACGCAATCATCTCATCGAATAATGGTAATGAGGAATCATAAACGTTTCCGTCCTTATCCCTTATCTCTCCATGATGAAAAACAACATTTTCTATTGCAAGTTTTGGTATATCATTAATCAATGTTCTTCTTAAAGAATTGGCTATTCCCGGAGTAATACCATCAATCTCAAAACGGATAAAATTATCTTTTAATTCAATAATTTTAAGCATTTTATACTCTCCTTCCTCTCTTGCCCCCTTTCTTTTTGGTGCCATCATGGGGTATGGGTGTAACCTCCTCAATTCTTAAAATTTTAAAACCTGCCCTGGACAATGCCCTTATGGCAGACTGTGCTCCTGGGCCAGGAATTCTAGATTTGCTGCCGCCCGGAGCTCTAACCCTTATAATTAAATCAGTTATCTCCTTTTCACGGAGCTTTTCAGATATAATATCTGCCGCCTTCATGGCAGCGTAAGGACTTGATTCATCCCTGTCATTTTTAACCACCATTCCACCGGTTGATTTTGCTATTGTTTCTGATCCTGTCTGATCTGTTACAAGTATTAATGTATTATTTTGTGATGCATAAATATGGGCTATTCCAGTCTTATTCATCTTCTTCCTCCTTTACATTTTCCTTTTTATCTTCTTCCTGTTCCTCTTTAACGGCCCCTGCAATGGCAAGCCTTATGGGATGGTTTTCATCCGCAAATGGTGATTTCTCACTGTATGCTATATTATCCTCAAAACCTTTTTGAACAAACATGCTTGGAATTGTTGTGACACGACCATTTACAGTTATATGCCCATGAACTATTAACTGCCTTGCCTGCTTCATTGTTGATGCAAAATTTTTCTGATAAACTATTGTCTGAAGCCTTCTATCTAAAATGTCCTCAAGCGAGAGTGCCAGAATATCATCCAGTGTTGCGTTTTCTGTTAATATATTTAACCGGCTTAATTTCGCAAGCAGCTGCTGTAACTGTTTCTGGGCCAGTGGGTCGCTGTACCTTATTTTTGCCTGAAGGCTCCTTGCCTGTGTTCTAAAATTATTAAGTATGGCCTCAGCCTTCCATAACTCACGTTTATTTTTCAAGCCATATTTAATCAGAAGCTCACGTTCATAATCAATTCTTTCCTTCTCCCATGGATGTCTCGGGGTTGAATAACTTTTCCTCTGAAATTTCTGATCTCCCATAAATAACACCTTATTTCTTTCCTGGTTCCTCCTTCTTTCTAACCACTCCTATTGATAAACCCTTTCTACCATTTGATCTTGTTCTCTGTCCCCTGACCTTATGACCCTGCTCATGTCTTATACCACGGTATGACCTCATTTTCTTCATTAAATTGATATCATCATTAACCTGGAGGTCAAGGTCATTGGATAGCAGGTTAAAATCCTTGCCCGTGGTTATATCCTTTCTATGGTTTAAAAGCCATACAGGCATATCTGCATATTCTTTATTTTCAACATATTTCCTTATTTCAAGAATTTTATCCTCTGATAAATCGCCTATTCTTACAGATGGGTCTATATTAAATTTTGCTGCTATAATTTTTGCCTGCCTGTATCCTATTCCCTTAATATCTGCAAGTGCAAGCTCAAATTTTCTCTCTCCTTTAATATCACGGTTAGCGATCCTAACTATATACTGAAAATTCTCATTATTGTTATCTTCTGCCATTTTATCATCCTGTTTAACGTAAGTTATTCCTTATTATTTCAGTATATATATTCTTTATCATTATTAATCTATTTTGGCAAGCTGTGCATGTGGCACGCCATTAATACGTATAACGTTCTCGGGGTCTATGTAATTTGCATTAATTGCTGCACTCACAACCCTTTCTCCGACCAAGTTTGCAATCGTGCATATGGA
>NZ_LKBG01000222.1 GCF_001402945.1 Acidiplasma aeolicum | reverse complement strand
TCTTTTTTATAATATTTACAAATTTTTTTAAAATATATCCTAAAAATGGTAATTACTGTACCTTATTTTTATTATTTCTGAATAAATGAACAAAATTTGGGTTATAAAGAAATGATTTAACATCACTATTATGTGTAAATACACCACCGGTAAGTATTAATGCCTGTCTGTTTATTCTATTCTCAAACAACGTCTTTTCAAGATCATTTACGGTTGTTTCTATTATTTTTTGATCTGGCCATGAAATTCTGTATGCTATTATAACCCGGTCATCCGGGGAATACCCTGCATCAAGAAGTTTTTTTGTTACCGCACCGGCATTTGATGCACTTAAAAAAATGCCAATGGTGGCTCCATGCCTGGCCATAACAGAAAGATCCTCGGATTCAAATTTTTCAGTACGCCTCGGCACCCTGGTAATAATTATTGTCTGTGTGCTTCCAGGGGACGTTAATTCCATGCCCATTGCTGCTGCAGCGGCAAAAAGTGATGAAATGCCTGGGACTATTTCATAATTCATGTTATTTTTTAACATAAATGACGTTACATCGTTAATTGCACCGTATATTGACGGATCACCGCTGTGTATTACTGTTATGTCCATGCCCTCATTATAAAACTTCTGAATAATTTCATTAATTTCATTTATGTTCATGCCGGAGGTTCCATATATTCTATCTGTGGACGCATTCTTTAAAATATCAGGATTTACAAGTGAATCGGCATATAAAATGACATCCGTTTTTTCTATAATTCTTGCAGCCTTAACTGTTATTAAATCCGGGTCTCCTGGACCCGCGCCTATTATATGAATCATTTTAAAATCACCAGTGCCATATATGAGTCTATATCATTTATATTATTATATATTTTCTGGGATTTTAGGGATACATTTTCCATAATATAATACTTTTTCAAATGCTCATCATCCAGTAATTTTTTTAATACATCCTTTGCCCCAATGGCCTTTATTATTGCCCCATTTTTTGTCCCCATTATCATTTTTTTCATGTATTCATAATCATTAACTGCCGGAATTATTGTAAATATCTCATCTTTTTCTGCCATGGGAATTCCAAATATCGCGGCGGCAGCATTTATTGAGCTAATCCCCGGTATGAACCTAACCTTACAGTCCAGATACCTGTATAAATCAAGGAATGTGCTGTAAAGCATCGGATCACCCTCAACAGCGTAGACAACACTATCATAAAACTCAAGTGAATTTTTTATCCGGCATGCATTTTCCCTTATTTTTTTTAATAAATCCAAGGATCTTATCGGAAATTCAAGGGGTTGCATTTTCTTTTTGTCAATGCCCAGGGATATTAGAATATTCTCTGCGTATTTAAAAGATGTGTATGGATAATAGATTAAATCTGCATCCATTAGTATTTTATATCCCTTTACTGTTATTAAATCCGGGTCTCCCGGCCCAAGGCCAACAACATATAATTCATTCATTTTTTCACCGCCGTTAATATAAATACAGGGTCCACAGGTTTAAGCATCATATCATTTTTAATTGTGTGGTTTCTATTTATAAGCGCCTGGGTAAGATCATACCCTATTTTATTACTATTAAGGTATGAAATAATTTTGTTTAAATTGCCTATTAAAACAGTATTTACTACAATTCTCCCATTTTTTTTCAGTCTCTTATATGAATAATCAAGAATTTCAGCGATTTTCCCTCCGGAACCACCAATGAATACAATATCTGGATCTGGAAGATTGTAAAGTGCGTCAGGAGCCTCCCCATTTATAATGTTTAAATCGCATGAAAATTTCTTCATATTTTTTTCTATATTATTGCAGGCCATGCTATTTTTTTCTATGCAGTATATGCCACCATCATAATTATACCGGCATGCCTCTATTGATACAGATCCTGTCCCTGACCCTATATCCCATATAATATCACCATTTTTAACTGCCATTTTTGAAACAGAGATATGCCTTATCTCCTCCTTTGTGATATTCTCATTAATCATTGAAAAATTTTTATCACTTAAATCATCTGGTGAAAAATTTTCAATCTCATCAATAAAAATTAAATTTGGATCCGAGAATTTTGAGTTGAGCGCATCTTTAATATTAAAACATCTTATTTTCTCATCATTATATCCAAGCCTTTCAAGAACTATAAAGCGAAAATTGGTCAATCCATATTCAATCATATAACCTGCTATTTTATCTGGTGAGTTTATTTTATCGGTTAAAATTATAACCCTTTTATAATGTTTTATTCTCTGTGCAAGGCCCTTAATAGGTCTTCCATGCACGCTTATTGCATGTACGGTATTTATTGGAATTTTAAGTTTTGATAATGCGACATCAATGGAACCAATGTGTGGAACAATATTTATATATTCAGCGCCAAAATTCCTGATTAATGCTGTACCAATACCATAAAATAAGGGATTTCCAGAGGCAATAACAACTATATTTTTATTCTTATTAAACTCATCTTTAATTTCATCCAATGCAGTGTCTAGTTTTTTTATTGGCCTAACAATTTTTTTATTAACGTTTAAAAGTTCAATATTTCTGGTTCCTGCAAAAATAACATCGGCATTTTCAATAATCATTTTTTCCACATCAGTAAGACCAAAGCCGGGCATTGAACCAACAACATTGATTTTATTCAATTTTTTCTGCCTCCAGCAATTTTATTAAATCCTCTTTTTTATTCATTTTCATAATTCCATTTATATTATCAGATATTCCAAAGGCACAAACTATTTGATTCTTAATATATTTTTTAATAATATCATAATATGAAAATGTACCATCTGCAAAGACAATATAATCTGAACTGTTTATTAAATCTATTATGTAATTATCAATTTTAATCAGTGTTTTTTTAATTATGTTTAATTCATTTTTATGGTTAAATCCTATAATATTATCATCATCACTTATATTATAATTATTTAAATCTATGATATTAAAAATGCCTGCCCGATGAAGTTCTTCCGGGTCGTCTGTGATTATACTATTAAAATTCCTTATGTCAATATGCATTTTTTTAATTAGTTTCATAAAGTATCCTATATAATTGCCAGATATGACCAGATTCCTATTAAATCTAAATTTTACATCATTATTTATGAAAATATCACTGATCCTAAAATTTATTATATTCACGCCATAATTTTCATAATCAACATTGATTTTTTTAAATTCATAAAAGATAAGCATTTTTTTAAATTTATTATTTTTTCTTCCAAATTTTTCATGGTATGAAACAACATCTCCGACTACAATCAGAGCCGGGTCCTCACTGTACTCATAATTTATGGTTTTTAATGTTCCTGTAAAGACCCTCTGATCCTTATGTGTCCCATTTTCAATAACAGCTATTTTTGTATTTTCACTGTATCCAAGAAAAAGTAACTTATCTATTATTTCATTAATATGTTTTGAGCCCATGAATATAATAAGGGTGTATGATGATTTATTTTCACCAAGTGATGGTATATTTAATTTTTCAACGTTATGCCCTGTGGCGGCTATTATTCCATGGCTAACGTCCCGGTGTGTTACAGGTATTCCGGCATACTCCGGAACAGCTATTAATGCTGATACACCCGGTATAACCTCAAAGTCTATATTGTTTTCCTTGAGAAGTTCTGCCTCCTCACCTCCCCTGCCAAAAAGAAATGGGTCACCCCCCTTTAGCCTAACAGTAATATCAAATTTATTAGATGCATCCAGAATTATTTTGTTAATTTCATTCTGCCTTATTGACGACACATATGGTTTTTTGCCAGCGTATATTCTTTCGCATCCGGGCTTAAGAAGATTTAAAACCTCTGGATTTATAAGGTGATCGTAAATAACTGCATCCGCCCTCTTTATTATTTTTAGGGCCTTTAATGTGAGCAAGCCCGTATCACCCGGGCCGGTACCAACCAGATAAACCTTTCCCATTACAGGATAATTTTATTTTCCTATTTGTTTTTATGTTTATTTATTTTGGTGCAAATTTAATTAATTTAAATAAAATTTTAATATAAGGGTGTTATATAAAAAGAATGGTGCAGAAGAGGGTTTTAATTTTGGGTGATGCCAATGCTGGAATAATAACAGCAAATAAATTGAGGATGCATACAGACAACGATGTGGATATTACGGTTGTTGGCAAATCAGAATACACATATTTTAAGCCTGACGGCGTTTTAATACCATTTAATGAAATAAACTATAAAGAAACATTTAAAAAGACAGATTTTGTTTTGAATTATGGAATAAATAGAATAAAGGCACTTGCAACCAAAATAAATTTGAATGATCATTACGTTGACCTTGATAATGGCAAGAGCATATCATATGATTACCTGGTAATAGCCACCGGAGACCGGCTTGTTCCGGAGGATGTCCCGGGGTATAATGATGGTATCTATCATTTTTATGATTTAAACAATGTTTTAAAATTAAAGGAAGGTCTGGAATCATTTAACGGTGGCAAAATTGTGGTTGGCCCTGCAAGCGTTCCCTTCCAGTGCCCTGTGGCACCTTCCGAATTTGTCTTTGGCATCGATAAGATTTTAAAATCAAGGGGTTTAAGGGATAAATCAGATATAACCTTGATAATGCCCATGGACGATGTTCTACCGTTCAAAAATGTTTCAGACGTTGTTAGATCCGGATTTGAGGAAAATAAAATAAATTTCATACCGAAATTTAAGAATGTTACTGTTGATGGAAAATCGAAAACAATAACATCAGAATCTGGTGAAAAATTGAATTATGATATGCTTGTTTTAATACCCCCGCACAAGGGTCAGGAATTTTTAATAAAATCTGGATTATCAGAAAATACAGGTTATGTAACAGTTGATAAAACAAAATTAAATTACGGGGACTATGACAATGTTTATGTTGTTGGTGATGCTGTTGATTTTCCAATGAAGGTGGGGGCAATGGGGCATTCAATGGCAGCATATGTTGCATCCAAAATTGCCTCACAGATAAATGGAAATTATTCAGAAACATCCTTTGATGGCTTCATGGGCTGTTCAACCGTATTTACTGACCATACCGCATTCACATTATCCTTTGATTATTCATCAAAGCCATTTTTAAATTTTGCCAGTCATTCAGATTATTTCCTGAAGTATATATCAGCAGATACATACTTCTCGTCAATTTTAAGGGGTATATTATAGGGTGATTTACATGGATGAAACAGATATGCAGAAGATTATGTCAGAGCTTGAGAAGAATAAGGATGTGCTTGATGCATTTTCAAGGTTAATAGAGAAGTTAAAAGGCGCAGGGCTTGTTCAGGCTCTTGATTATATTACAGAGAATGTTATTCCTGATAATCTTGACTTCTTTGCAAAATCATTTACATCTCCAGATTTCACGGATGTCGTTGCCAAATCTGGCAATACAATATTTTCGTTACTTTATATGCTTTCAAATCCAGAAATGTCAGATATTATTAAGGGAATTTCATTTAATTCAACAGGTATAGCACAATCCATGGTTGACGGTGCATCATCTGCACAACCATTATCAATACTAAAATTGATGTCAATGCTAAAGGATCCTGAGATAGCGGCAGGCTTAATGGCATTAATGAATATGCTTAAGGTTCTTGGTACCGTATTTAAAAAATTAAAATGATTTTGCTATATTTAAAAGATTTAATGCACCCTGTTCAGTTAGAACAGCATTTAAATATTTTTCACTTATTTTTTTTAATCCCTCATTGTAGCCATTAATCATTACCGTAATTATTTTTATGCTGGTTTTTGCAAGGGCCGATGCTATATTCATTATATTCACCTTATCCTCGCCATCTGTAATCACTATTATTGTGCTTGTTAAATCATGGATTTTGCTGTTTTTAATATCATCAATTGCCCTTAGTATGGCGCATTCTATGCATGTTCCCTTGCTTGCCTCAACAGTAAGTATATTGTTTACTATATCATATGGCCTTGTGTACATTTCATGTGGTTTGTTATCAAAAAACCTGAAAAAATATTTTCTGTGCTTTATTGTGGATAATCTAAATAATGCCAGGGCAACAGATCTGGACCAAACCATTTTGTCGGCCTCATACATGCTTCCACTCTTATCAAGAAGCACATAGTATGCCCCCTCATTTAATATTACCTTCTCCTTTCCAGTGAAGCCATAAAGAATTTTTGAATAAAATACCTCATCAGGCATTGCAAGTTCCCTTGATAAAACATTTGATAAATTTCTTGTTTTATAATAGCCGCCAAGCTCACCGGAAGTGGAACGCGCCCTCATTTTTCTTGTGAACTTGGGCATAATGTCAATGAGCTTATTGGCGGTTGTTATAATTTTATCAGCATTCTGAACAGACATCATTCTTTCTGAGAGGTCTATAAGTCTATCTATGTCAGTGTCATCATTACCCGACCTTCTTCCTCCGGGTATTTCATTCTTCATGAGTTTTTCAAGCTGCCTTGCCTTTTCAGTCCTCTGCATGGATTCCTTCATGGCCCTGTCAACCATTTCGGAAGCACTTTTTCCCGTGGAATCGCCATTTTTCTGCCTTTCTTTTTTTGATTCCTCATTGAGGGCCTTCAAAAAATTAATGCTGTATATCATTGAAACCCTGTCATTTAATTTTGAATACGCCCTGAATTTTGAAAATTCATCGGATTGCACATAGGATGCAAGTTTTTTTCTAACACCCTCAAGGAATGGACTTTTGTTCTCATTACTGGAAACATATGCCAGATTTGAGTAATAAAGGAAATACATATCGGCTGCCGATGTTTTTAAATCCTCCTTAAATTCACCTGTTAAATCCATCTTGCCCGCATATCTTACTATTCTTTCCCTTGTGGTTTTGTAAACATTACTCTCAGGATTAATTCCGATTATATTGCTATTTATTTTCCTAAAAATAAGATCCTGATCCATATAAATTTACCTTCCCTTTAGCTTCTGGTATTTGCTGCCGGCAAAATCAAGTGTTGAATTTATTTTATAAATTACCTCCTTATGGTAAGGATTATTATCCGAACCAATATCTATTTTCATTTCCTCAAGCTTTTTTATGAAAATCTCTAAAAGATTTAATTTATCAAGAACCTCATTATAAGGTGAATTTTTGTGAATTGACTCCTCGGTACTGGCTATTAAGGATTTTGTCTCCTCTATTATTGTGTTTGCCTTCTGTATTATCTCTGATTTATTCTCAAGCTTTGAATCTATTATTGCAGCCTCTATTTTTGGAAGATCATCCTCAGAATCAGCCGAATATCTCATGGCCATGGCAATATCATTTCCCGATATTTTTCCGGAATTCATTAAGATGCTAAATGCGGCTGCTATTTTCAGCATCTTAATCTTTCTTCTATCGCTTAAAAGAACATTGTTTTCCTCCAGCTGAATCAATGCATCTGTATATCTATCCATAAGTGCCCTATCCTTATTCTTCATTTCAGTCAATCTGGATATTACCATATTCTGAATTTTAATGATATCCTCAACGTCCAGTATGGTTTTACCTAAAGATGATTTCTGCATTAAATCTATGCCATGTTCAAGCAAATCGGTTATCAGAGTTTTTTCGATATATTTATGGAATACCTTTATTGGATAACGGTCATACAGTGCCATATCCTCCTCATCATTTGATATTTCATTGCTTGCCGAATATATACCAAGTATATTTAATGAAAGCATTGAATCGCCGTTTGGAAGCCTCCTGTTGAGCATTATGTCCAGAAGCGTGTTTCTTATTGCTGAACTTGCCTTAAAAATCTCATCCAGGAATATTATATTTGCATCAGGGAGCTTCCCCTTTGTGATATTTTTATACTCACCGGCTTTAAGCGCGTTTATATCAATTGGCCCCAAAAGCTCCTCAGGCTCAGTAAACTTTGTCAGAAGGTAATAAAAGTATTTGGCATTCACAAGTTTGCTCAATGTATCTATTATTGATGTTTTTGCTGTTCCAGGGGGGCCTATTAAAAGCGTGGGCTCACCTGATATGAGACCGGCCAGCACACCGTCAATAACATCCTCTCTTCCCACAAAACTGCTGGTGAGATAATCCCTTACCTCGCCTATCTTGTCCATGTTTTCCATTACTGTTAATAATTAAAATAATGCCTAATAAACATTTCTAAATTCCGCATAATATATATTATAGATTTTTAAATAACTATCTCTTTAAATTATTATTTTCATCATCATTATTAATATTGTATTCTTTGAACATTTTAGTACTATCCTTCCTTCCTGTGCCCGAAATTCCCATAAGAATAATTGCAATTAATGCAAGTGCTATTATATAATAAAATGCGTATTTTTCAATGCTTCTTATTATTGGATTTGCATGAAAGCTTACGTTTACATAATTAAAGTTTCCATGAACAGTTATGGTGCCTGTCTGGTTTTTTATTGAATAACCAAACAGTCCGCTAATATTATAATTGTATGTACCATTTTTTTCATAAAATACAATTTCATTATCTGTTGAGCTTAAATTTAATTTATTCATATTTATAAACCAGAGGGTGCCATTAATTAATCCAATGGCTTTAAAAATTACCGGATAAACATTTTCCGTTGCCTTATAATAAGTTTGTTTCGCAGCCAATTGGACAGAAAAATTTGATATCTTCTGGCCATATAAAGAATATATGCTTATGTTATATTCCCCAGGAATAAGCGTGATGTTCATAGCATAATTCCTAAAATTCGTTTTATAATTATTTGCAAGAACATATCCCTGAATAATGTATTTTGCGGTTATGTTTAGATATGATAATTCATTCTGGTTATAAATCATCTTTAATTTTCCGGTTCCATTGCTTATTTGAACCCCGGGAAAATTTTTGGCCATCTGGGAATTGGCATTTGAAATTGTTTCAGCAGTATCAGACCCAAAATTGTATGCATTTTCTATGGCCTGATAATTATGGCCATTCCAGTATTTTAACTGCATTGTCAGGTTTGATTTTACATCCGTTGTGCTGGCACCATTGCCCGGGCCTCCAAGAATTAATTCAGCATCACATGGATTTCCCTTTGATGTATACCTGTATCCCTGTACAATGAAATCTGCGTTTGATGCATTTTTGGCGAATATAAATTTTACAGTATCATAAATATTCCATCCACTTCCTGTATTATATTCCATGTAAACTGTTGGATATCCTGAAATATTTTTATACACCTCTCTAAGACCTATACTGTCAGTGGTTATATACATGCTGGGTTCATCGATATAAAACTGCTGGCCATTGCTATTATATAAAGTTCCATTTCCACTCAATGTTGATCCGTATATATTTGCATACCTTGTGGTCTGGTTCCACACATTATCTAAAATACTTACACCAGGTGTTTTATTTGACGTGGACAGTATGGCAACATTCTGTATCCAGTAATCATAGGTATGTCCACCTGAGCTGAAGTTAAGGTGAAGGTTTAATTGAATTGATGCGTCGTTTTTTTCACCTGAAGGCAGGCTGGCATTGTATGTCTTTATATCAGTTATATTTATAATGCCCTCAAAGGAAGAGGTTTTTAATGAATATGGAGTATTTCCAGGGCCAATACCCATGGCAGATATTCCCATTGGCGCCGGTTCAGATGTGTATAGCACATAGGGATTTATGGAACTCTCAGTAACATTACCTGTAGCTTTTTCACCATAATTATCATTATAAACATTAATTGCCATTGAAAATATTAATAATGAAACCAGAGCTATTACTGCCAATGATTTGTACCTGCCTTTCATTACCATATTAATTAAATCGTATATTAAATTCTTGCTGTTTAATTTTTAATTCCTATATTTAACATGAATATCTATACAAACAAAATAAATTATTTCAGAATTATAATATTAAAATAAACAGCAAAATATTAATCATAATAAGATATATAACTAACAGGATTATTTTCATGAGAGCCCTTATTATTGGTTCGGCTGACCTGAAATACGATGGTGGAGGCGAGAGAAACGCTGTTCAGATAGCCGAAATACTGATGAGAATGGGCTATGATGTTACATTGATGGGATCTGGATATCCCTTTATAAGGAAAAATAATGTTAACGTTAAATTTAATTATATAGAGAATGCCTTTTCAGATGATATATTCTCAAACAGGCATTTAATGAAATTAACAAATGGAATCAGCATGGGATTTATAGGCCTATTCTCATTTAACAAAATATGGGAAAAGATAAAGGGTTATGACCTCTATTATTTTGTAACACCAAATTTTATCTTTAGAAACGCCGTTAAAAAATTTGCAAGGCTTGATAAGCCTCCTGCAGTTATACTGGCAAATCATGGTAGCTACTTTGAAATACTGGATAACCATAAATTTTTTGGAAATTTAATCAAATATATATTAAACATAATGATATTCTCAGGCATAACAGGCAAAATATCTGTACAGGCCCAGAATATTTATCAGAAAAATTTTTACATAAATCAAAATTTCAAGGATATTTATTTAATACCACAGAATAATATAGATTTTAATAAATATAAAATTGAAGAACATAATGGATTCAACGTTGTGTTCTTAAATAAAATTACTAAAAATAAAGGTTCAAAGCTCCTATTTAAAATTATCAAACATGCTCCAAAGGATATACATTTTGATATAATAGGTTATGGAAACATGAATAAATTAAGGAAGAAATTTAAAAATTACAATGTAACATTCCATGGATTCGTGGATGAAAATACAAAAATAGAAATACTGGCAAGATCGGATGTTATGATTAATCTGTCAAAATATGAATCCTTGAGCATTACCTCAATTGAGGGTCTTGCATCAGGACTGTATATAATAGCCCCCAAAATATCTGGACTGGAATACATAAAATCAATGACGGAATATATGAGCATAGTTAAAAGGAATTATATCAGCTATATAAACGAAATAAAAAGAATAAAAAATTTTTATGGTGATAATTTTATAAACATAAGAAATCAGATTAAAAATAATGCATTATCAATTTTTAATTACAGTGTTATAGAAAAAAATATTGAAAATATGGTAAATGATACACTGAAAAAAAAAGAAATAAGATCATACACTATAGTTTATACAGTTAATAATGCTGATAAATTTAGATGCAATTTAAACAATATTTTAAATTACATAAAGAATGAAAACATACCGGTTAATGAAATTATGGTTTTTAATAATACAAAATACAGAATAGAAACCACTGATAATATAAGGATATATAATAAAAAATCACCATATACCGGGACAGAGGAATTAAACCTGATTTCCCATGCAAAAAGTGATTATATAATTAAGTTAAATGATAAAAATGATATTAATAATATAAAAGAACTGATTAAATACATTGATTCTGGATATGATGTTATTATAGGCTCCAGGTTTATTAACGGAAAAATAAGGTCAATCAAGGATGCATTTGATCTCATTGTTATTAAATTTACACATCTAATATTTCCTGGAATAACAAAGGTTGATGATATTTTAAGTGATTTTTTTGTAATAAATAAGAAAATAATAAGGGGAGATAAAAAGGTGCCTGATGTTTATAAGGCACTTTTATATGTTCTTGCATCAACAAGGACGAGAAATATTAAAATGGTAAAAACATCATCATTATCCTGCAGAAGAATAATTATGGATGAAAAATCATTTTATTATTACATGACCGAGATTGTTGTGTGCATGAGGGCCTATCATAAAAAAAAGCCGGACAAAAACCATGATTATACACCAATTTAGGCATTTAAAAATTGTATCTGTATTTTATACATAAGATAGATATAATTTATCTTTAACCATTTAAATAATATAAATAGTTACATTTTAATAGATAAATTTTTAAACAAAGTTTATATCAGCTAATGTTGTCAGATTTAACAGAATCATTTGGGCAGGGTTTGGTATTCCAGTATTCGGCTGTCGGTAGCATGTTTTTCGGCTCCGCCATCTTTTATTTTGCCCTCGCCCATCTTTTACCGGTTTTTACTGTTGGTTCAATATCATTGCTCTATGCAATAATGAATATACTCTCAGCTGTTTTCATTTTTGGCCTTGGAAACGGCCTTCAGCATTATTTATCATATCATCTTGCCAGAAATGATACACAGGCAATCAAAAAAATTATTGTTAAGACCACATATATGGCAATTGGACTTGCCATCCTTGCCTTTGTTACGGTTTATTATATATCAGGTTATGTTGCAGTACTGTTCTTTCATAATATAATATATGCACAATCAGTAAAAATCATCGGAATTGCAATATCAATGTCAGTAATAATAAATATATTTGCATCTGTTCTGCTTGGTTTAAACCAGTATAAAAAATATTCAATCATGTATACTTTTTATTATATCATCCTGTATTTCTTCCCATTACTGCTTCTATTTTTGCTTAAAAATACAATATCCCTGCTCTATGGAATTGCCTTTACAGATGCAATATACGCATTAATCTTTATTATGATGGTCTACAGGAATTATTTTAAAATGCCAAAGGTCAATAATGAAAAAGCTGTCAGGGAGCCTTATAAGAATATAATAATTTATTCTATACCATTATTCTTTGCATCGATTATGAACACAAGTGCAACATATATAGACCGCATCGTTGTATCGTATTTTATAAATCTTGGATTTCTCGGCATTTATAATTTTGCGCTTGTTGTGGCCTCAGCCGCATCAATTATGGTTCTCCCAATATCCAATCTTTTAATACCAAAATTATCGTCTTTCTTTTCATTAAATAATCTTGATGGATTTAAAAATAGCATTAAAATGCTCCTAAATATAGGCTATTTAATATATGTTCCTGCAGCACTTGGCATTGCAGCACTCTCAAGGCCGATTCTGGTGGTATTTGCAGGTGACCAGTATTCAATAGGTTATATACCGCTGATGATAATTATGTTCATAACATCATTATTCGCAGGTGCGGTGGTATTATCATCCGGGATTTCAAGTGTTAGGCAGACAAGGATTTTTATATATTCATCTGCCCTTTCACTTGTCGCAAATATTGCGTTATCCATAATACTCATACCAAGATTTAACATCCTTGGCGCGGCAATTTCCTATTCATCAATGAATGCTGTTAACTTTATTATTGTTTATCATTATGCCAGAAAATTCAAGATAAATAATTTTGACAGGACCAGAATCTTAAAGATATGGTTCGCATCAATTATCATGTTCAGCATTGTATTTATCCTTCAGTTCCATCTTTCATACAGTATAATAAATATACTGTTATTGATGCTTGCCGGATTTGGCATATATTTATTGGAAATAAAGGCTTTTAAATTAATAAGCAGGGAGGAAATGAATTATGTCCTTGATATTATACCTGATAAATTCAGCATGCTAAAGTTTATACTTGAAAGGCTTTCATATACAAATTCATCCTCTGGAACTGATAAATTATTTAGATTTATAAAATAAATTTACCTTAGCCTGTAAAGTTCAGGCCTGCGCTGTTCTAAAACAGGCATTTTATTTCTAACATTTCTTATTCTGTTAATGTCCAGATCAGAATATATTATATCCGGTGCCTCAGCACATCTGTTTATTATAACACCTATTGGGTCTGCAACGGTGCTTATACCTGTGAAATCGCCCCCAACAAGATTGGAACTTGCAACATAAACCG
>NZ_LKBG01000221.1 GCF_001402945.1 Acidiplasma aeolicum | reverse complement strand
CACCTCTGTCCCTGAAGGGATTAATATAAGCCCGTATGTAAGGATAAGTGTGGTCAATGAATCAGGAAGCCTCATTGCCTTGGCATGAGGTAGCTCACAAAATATAATATAAAAAGGCTTGTAATAGACTCAATAGAACCACTGGAAATAAATTCAAACGAGGAAAGCATAAGATACCTGTTTAATGAATTAAGAAACCTTGACTGCGTTATAGTTGCAACAAAATTCATTAACATTATAAATTCAAATCCAATCGAGGATATGTTTTTCATCGGCATAGCCGAAATAGGCACCGTAATCGATGTTAATCTAATAAAAAACGTTTTTATAATCAAAAAATTTAGCCTGAGGGATAATTCAAAAAGGATCTTTGAATTCAACATAACCCCGGATGGCAGGCTCGAATTAAAGTGAGTACATGAAGATAAGGCCATATATCCTTGCCTTTTTTTCATTAATAGCCATACTTCTTTATTTATACTTTTTAATATATTCCTTAATATTATTTGATAAAACACTAATTGAAAGAATTCTTAGCATTATTTTAATATTAATCAACGGATTTTTTATAATGCATTCACTTTCATATTTGTATTATTATGTTACGGCATCAACAAAATATGAGAAAACTGTAACATATTATTTCAGCAGGTATTTTCCGTTCCAGACCTCTGTATTTATAGCAACATTTAATGAATCCCCAGATGTTCTGGAAAACACAATGTTGAATGTAAAACTGATGTGCCGCAGGGGGAATGGCATACCGTATATACTCGATGATTCAACCGATAGGAATAAGCAGGCTGCAATTATGAACCTTGCAAAAAAATATAATTTCATTTATGTGCACAGGGAAAACCGCAGGGGTTACAAGGCAGGGGCATTAAACGATGCGCTAAAAACAATAAACACAAGGTATTTTGCTGTTTTTGATGCTGATCAGAACCCACTGCCTGAATTTTTAACAGAAATACTTCCAATTATGGAGGAGGACGATAAAATAGCATTGATACAGGTCCCACAGAGGTATGTGAATAATAATACCCATGTTGCAAAGGGTGCAAACGACATACAGGAGGTTTTTTACAATTTTATAACGCAGGGAAAAAGCCTTGAGGATAGCATGTTTTCATGCGGTTCAAATGTACTGTACAGAACGAGCATAATTAAAAAAGTTGGCGGATTTGATGAACAGAATGTAACCGAAGACCTGGCAACGTCAATTAAAATACATGAGGCAGGTTACAAGACCATTTATTATAACCGGCCACTTGCATCTGGTGAGGCACCGGAAACGTTAAACTCTTATTTTATTCAGCAGTCAAGGTGGTCACAGGGTTCCATGGCCATATTTTTCAGGGTTCTAAAACTTCTATTTAGAAGAAAAAAATTAACAATAAGGCAGAAAATTGGATATCTTGTGACCACATCATGGTATTTTGTTGGTACCGTGAACATTATTATGCTCTTATTTCCCCTGTTATTCATATTTTTTAACATTGTATCAATTATTACGCCAAAAATATACATCTTTATTCTTGGATTTTATATAATATTTGAATTCTTTGCATTTTCCATAACAGTATACAGCATTAATAAATCGATTGTTCCCGTTTTAAGAAATATTTCACTGACATTTATAACAAGCCCTGTGTTTGTTAAATCAGCGTTTTATGCACTAATAGGAAAAAGGACATCATTTAAGGTAACCCCAAAGGGGGATTCGACAAAAATACCCATAAAAGGAATCTGGCCAAATATTTTAATGATATTTTTAACATTATCAGGGACATTTTATTCATTATACAGATATATATTTACAGGCCTAATACAGTATGTTTTTAATGGAATTTTTTTAATATATTTCACAATTCTGGGCTTAACAATATTTTATTATAACAAATAATTACTGCTTCATAAATCTAAAGAGAAGAATTATTGCTATTATTCCGAATATGTTAATTATTAAAAGCGGAAGTGATACCTCATATCCGAGGAATCTTGAGAACATGAAGTAAACATATATGGTTGTTACACTCTGAACCATAAATATTAATGAAATTATTATAATCTGTGAATATATTTTGGCACCGGTTTGTTTATATGACCTGAGAAAAACCAAGAATATAGAAAGGAACAGTATAAATTCAGCCGAAATTAGCCCTATATTGGATATCCATAATAATTCCATCTTTTGTTCACCATAAATTATATTATACTTATAAAATAAAAAAATAGATAATAAAATTTTTCATTCAATCTCTTTTAATCCACCCTTTCCTATTATTTTAAATGTTTCGCTTATTATTTCAAAGTGGGGTGTTGTTGAATGCGGGCTCATGTTTTCATATTCCAGCGAGTATGTTGTATTTATGTAGAATGGCACACCTGTGTTGTTTAATAATACAAACTGCAGGAAATTGGAGGTTACATTTACATAATTTCCATGCACGGTAATTACCGGATTATTTGTAGTATTGGTTGACGCATAGAACCAAACTGCACTCCACATTCCAAAGAATTTGCCCCATGTTGTGTTAATGCTTGAATATCCATGGTATACACCATTTAATGGGCCTCCAATCCAGTATAATGTTGCATTGCTTGCATACTGCTTCATTATTAATGACTGGTTTTCAATTGCTATCTGATTCCAGTGGTTCATTGCCATGCTATCAACCTCTGTTGTTGATAAATTCTTAATCTCCTTGTTATCATGTGCTATTGTTGAACCATCCGTGTACATTACGGCTATCAAAACGCCTGCAAAAATCACGGTTAGGACTATAAATATTACACCAATTACCTTCCAGTTCATGGTTATCATTAAATTTATAAAATATCTATATATACCTTTATTTCAAAGTTATATGCAAATTATATGCCAATTATTTATAATTTTTAATTATTTCCTCTATTATATCAAAATGTTTATCATAGTAATCTGATAAAAAATAAACAGAGCCATAGCCATTTCCCATCCTTTTTATTATGTTATTATTAAGCAAAACCTTTACATGGTGCTCTGCAGTTCTATAATTTACATTAAGGTCCTCGCTTAATTTATAGAGGTTCTCTGGATTTTTCCTCAAAATTTTTATGATTTCTATTCTTTTTTCGCCACCCCTTGTGGCTATTAGAAGCCACCAGAGGATTTTTCGGTATTCATCAGAAAAATCCATTGGCTTATTATTAAAATTTTCATATTAAATTTATCTCTAAGTATTGGATTAACACTTTATATTTTGCAACTAAAATTTTTTATATTTTTCCTTATGAGTATCTTTAATGCAATGCGAACAAAAATTTAAATAATAATATAAAATTAATTAATATGTCATCAAAAAGCTGTCCTAATTGTAAGGTTGATATGGATGAGATAGGGAATATGAATTTTAGGGTTGGTGGATTTACAGGTATAGGGGGAATGTTTCTCGGTGGCTGGAATGACCTTGCAGAGACCACACAGACCTTTACACTTTACCGGTGCCCCCAGTGTGGCAGAATTGATTTTTATGAGCCGCAGCCAGATCAATTTGGCAATCAAAAGGAGAAAAAGCACCACTTCCTTTGATCAACAAATATAATTTTTTAAAAATAAATTTAGGGATTTTTTAAGGCATTTTTTATTTCGATTTTAATTATATTCATATAATAATTATATTCATCATCATTTTGATATTTCTGCCTGGGCCACATAAATCCACGGAGGCCATCACCACGATTTCTAGGTATAATATGAATATGGAACCTATCAACACTCTGGCTCACAATATTGTTGTTTATAATTAAAATGCCATCGCATTTAATTGCATTTTTTACCGCTGTTGATATAAGCTTTACATTTTTGGATATTATCGAGAGAACATCTGGTGGAATTTCAAAGATATTTTTATAAAAATTTAATGGCACGAGAAGCACGTGGCCCTTAAAAACAGGCCTTATATCGAGAAATGCAAATGAATATTCGTCTTTAAATAATATTTTATCATTATCAACAGAAAAATCCATGATATATTATTATATTTAAAAAGAAAAATATTACTGTTTGTTTATTATTTTTATCCCATTTTTTATTTTCGATTCTAATATATTAATAATATTTTTTGCGCTTTCGCCATCAAGGCCGGCATGCCTATTAATATTCTCGTGCATTAAAAGGAATTTGTATGAATTATCACATATGATATTTATATAACCAAGATTCTGATCATCACCTGAATAAAATTCCACAGATTTTATATTATTATAATCTATATGCATATCATAATTATTACTAAGAGGTGCATTGCTGGCACCCGATATCAATTCATTAAGATTTTTCATGAAATTCTGGTAATTGTCCTCTGTTTCAGTTGGCAAAATCGCACCCGGATCATTTAAAGATTCTATAAATCTATCCTCAAGCTTAAACCTTAATTTCTCTGATACATACTTTCCAGAATAAATTCTCTGCAGGTATAAATTATCCAGAAAATGCATATTGTAAACTCCATTTTCAGAAATTGGAAGCAGCCATGCATTTTTTATTATATTATCATCCATTGATGATTATTATTTTAATCTATAAAATTTTTGAGAATTAAAACTAAAGATTTAATAAATACATAAAAATATATTATTGTGGCATTAAACATTAATAAGGAATATTACACAAGGATATTTCCTGAAAATATACCGGAGGAATTAAAAAGCATTGACCACTGGGTTAACTGGAGGATTATAGAAATAAAGGGGAAGATCACAAAGCCGCCGATTAAGCCCGATGGGAAATTTGCATCGGTGGACGATAAAGGCACATGGTCTGATTTTGATACAGTTTTGGACAGTGCACGGAAAAACCATTTTGGCATTGGATTCGTATTAACGAATGATTACATCGGTCTTGACCTTGACCATGTCATAGATAATAAAAATATCATGGAATGGGCCCAGAATATATTAAAATGGGACACATATTTTGAAAAATCTCCAAGCGGTACGGGCATACGTGGGATAATTAAAGGCGATATTCCCAAATGGTTTGTTAACAGAAAATTTGAGGGTGAATCAAGATTTGAAATGTGGAAAAATCAGAGATATGTTACAATTACCGGTGATGTTATAAAAAACACCAGGATTAATTTTATTGACCTTGAGGAATCATTAAAGAATATAAAGTATAAATACACATAAAATAATTCATTGTGATAATATGGAAAATAAAAATACTGGCTTTGACCTTAAATCAGAGATTTATAACTTTTTAACAAAAAACAGAAATATGGAGTATACTGCAGATGAGATCCTTAAATCAATGAATATAAGCCTCGATGATTATTTCACATTGCACATAGACCTTGCAAGGCTTATCTGGGAGGGTAAAATAAAGTACAGGGACATAATAGATCAGAATGGTAAGATCAAAAGGTTTTATTCCATAGATGAGGGTCCACGGAAATGATATACATAATGATAAGGCATGAAATATCAAGATATCTTATAGCACCTTTATCCTGTGATTATATGTTCCATAAAATAGAATCCATGGACGATAATGAGGTAAGAATTGATTTTTTGATGGTTTATTACATAAGCCGGCAGTTTCTTGACGAATATATAAAGGACAGGCTCAAATCAAAAAAGCACATAATAGAATTAAATGTGCCATATGCTTATAAAAGCAAATTATCCTTTAATTAATTTTTTGTTTCTTAATAATTTTATTCCGGTTATGTATCCACAATTTTTGCACCTTCCATTTGAATCAAGGCCGGTTACCCGTGAATAAAAGCCCCTTCTTGATATGAGCAGGCTATGGCAAACCGGGCAGTATGTGTTCTCATAATTTACCTCATGTACATTGCCGAGGTAAACATATTTAAAGCCCATTGACACTGCCAGATCATGATGTGCAATTAATGTATTTAATGGCGTTTCTGGTATGTTTAACTTATAATCTGGATGGTACCTTAGAAAGCTTACAGGTATATAGGGCCCTGCAATGTTCATAATTTTTTCCAGCATTTTTCTTGCATCATCAAGGCTATCGCCAATATCAGGAATTATTAAATCGGTTATTTCTGTATGTATTCCATAATTAACCGCATTTTTTATTGTATTAAAAATTCCCTCAGCGGATGGAACCGAGATGTATTTATTATAAAAATATTTATTTCCATTGCCCTTAAAGTCAACAGTCATGGCATCCAGAAATTCCGATGCCATTTTCATCGATTCATCTGTTTCATAACCGTTTGTAACAAAAATGTTGATTAATCCATGCCTTCTGGCAATTAATCCTATGTCCCTGGCATACTCCATAAATATGGTGGGCTCATTGTATGTGTATGCTATGCCATCAGTGTTATATTCCATGGCAAGGTTAACAACATCCTCCGGTGTGTAATAAACGCCATCAGCCTTTCTTCTCTGGCTCATATCGTAATTCTGGCAGTAAAGGCAGCCGAAATTGCATCCTGTTGTGCCAAATGATAGTATATCCGCACCTGGATACATGTGCAGCACCGGTTTTTTCTCTATCGGATCAATGTTAAAGCTGTATGGCATATTATACACACTTAAATTCAGATGACCATTAACATTTGTCCTGACACCGCAGTAGCCTGTCTGTCCATCTGATAATCTGCAGTACCTTAGGCAGGCTGTGCACATGATTTTATCATCAATATTTTTGTAAAGTGAAACTTCCATACATTTATAATATTGCTAATTTAATATATAATGTTATTCAATATATGATAAAAATGCACCGTAGCCCACCACACGCCTTTTATCCCCGAATGCATCGCCGGAGTTGCTGTGGTGCAAAATCCTTATTTTTCCTCCCATGCGTTTTGTTATATACATAAGTACTGCAATTGCACCAAAACCGCATGCTGTTATATCATATTGATTTATATCATCATAATACCTTGTCAGATTCAATTTTAATATGTCATTTATAATAATATCATCATTTCTGTTATTTTCGTCATAACTTAGGTAATGATTTAAATCGGAACTGATTATAACCGGCGGTATTCTGTTTAATGAATATATGGTTTCTGCAATGCTCTTTGCTGTATGCATGCTCTGGTCTCCAAGTATAATCGGTGCGAATTCAAAATTATTGTCAAATATGTACTGAAGAAATGGGATCTGAACCTCGATTGAGTGCTCTATATCATGTGCCTCCCTATCCTCCTGTATAATTCCTGATTTTTTAATTAATACTTTTGATAGATCTGAATCCACCTTTGCATCACCTAGTGGTGTTTCCCAGAAACCATCGGGATATATTGACGGGTGCCTCGGATATCCGTAATGGTTTGGGCCAATAATAATAAAATCATGCTTTTCAATACCCCTGAGGATATTATAGGCATATGCCGCTGTTGATCCAGAGTAAATATAACCGGCATGGGGCACTATTATACCTATAATTTTTTTAAATTTGATTTGCGGAAAATCCTGGGACATGTACAAATCAAGCATTTTTAAAAGTTCATTCCTATCATCTGGATAAAATGCGCCTGCAACGTATGGCCTTCTGGCATTCATGATAAAGTATTACTATGGCTTATATTAACGTTTATATATGAAAAACAAATGTTTACAGCATTATATAAAAAAATATACTATTAGTATGTTTGCTTGGAAAAGTTATTTTTTAATACCTTTTTTACAGAATCCCTTAAAATAAGATCCAGTGTTGTTGGTGGAATATGTAATATAACTGAAAGCTCCTCAAGCCCAATCCTTTTGGGTGTATCAAAATAACCGAGCTCATATGCCTCATGGAGTATGTATTCAGATTTTGGATCCTGCTTTTTGATCTTATTTATCTTTCTGGATACATTTTTAACATTATATTTTGTTTTTAATGCATCGGATATATAATTTAAATCAGATAATGCATCAAGTTCTATATTCCATTCTATAATGCCATTTGAATCTATTTTTTCCACCAAAGGTTTCTTATCTGTATCTAATTTTTTTAATATTGTTAGGAGTGGGCACGAATTTGTTGTGACCTTTACAACAACAGAATGTTCATTCTGGGATATTATATCATAATCTGATATATTCATATGGTCTTTAAGGTATGGAATAACAAGTTTTAATTTATCTTCATTTGTTGAATATACAAAAATTGTTTCCTGTAAGAGATCATCACTGTAATATTTTTTGAGAAGCTTTACATCAACATTCAATTCCTGAACAAGGCGGGCCGCAAAGCAGCTTTCATATTCAAATTTATAGGTTATATCCATAGTCAACAGTTAATATTATGCTTTAAGCATTATTAAATTTTTTCAAATTAATGCAAAAGTTAATTTACCAGTTTATCGGATTTTAATATAAATAACCATATATAGAAATTTCTAAATTTTAATTTAAATTTTGTGTATTCTTTCATGTAAATAATATATATGGTTTGTATAATAATCCTGAAATCTTTCATTCATAAATTTTTAAAAATCTAATAAATTTTATATTTGTATGGAATTATCATCGCATGAATATAGGCATATTAAATATTCAGGGCGATGTTCAGGAACATTTTGACATGATAAAATCGCTTAAAAGAAAATATAATGTATCACCTGTTAAGGTGAATTCTGTTAATGACCTTGAAAATATTGATGGTTTAATCATACCCGGTGGCGAGAGCACTGTAATTTATAAATTCCTTATTAAAAATAATTTATACGATAAAATTAAATCAATGGCATTAAATAATGATCTTGCAGTTATGGGAACATGCGCGGGGGCAATTATATTATCTAAAGATACAGGAGATGATCGCGTAACAGGTATGGGACTTCTTGATATAACCATTAAAAGAAATGCATACGGCAGGCAGGTTGATTCATTTATTAAGGAGGTTCAAATAAATGGAATGGGCGCATTTAATGCAGTATTTATAAGAGCACCTGAAATAGAGGTTCCAGGAAATGTAAATATATTATCTGAATTAAATAACAGGGCTGTATTTGTTACAGATAAAAACCTTGATATAATGGCACTTACTTTTCATCCGGAGTTAACTGGAGATCCGAGAATACATGAATATTTTATAAGTAAAATTAAAAAATAATTTAAAATTAATTTTTATTTTAGATCTCTTAATGATTTTATCATTTTAACACAGCTCTCAACAGCATCCTTTGCCATCTCTATTCTTGCCTCTGCCTGCAATCTGGATTCCCCTGATCCGGATATGCCAAGTGCAACGGGCTTTTCAAATTCAAGTGATAAATCCGTGATTTTTCTTGCCGCATTGTCCATGATTACCCTGTGATGATCTGTTTCCCCCTTAATTACCGCACCCAGGGTTACAACCCCATCAACATCATCGAGTTTCAAAAGTTTTTTAATTGCAAGCGGCATGTCAAATGTGCCCGGAACCCTGAATACCCTTGAAACATTTACACCAAGAAATTCTGCATATTCTCTTGCCCGCTGGAGCATCATCATTGTTATATCATAATTAAATTCGGCAACAACTATTCCAATATTTATTTTATCCATTTAAATCACCTAGTGTCTGTGCCCTCCCATGGAACCACCGACCGGACCCTTATCAGGAAATCCCTGCCTGAGTCCCATGCCCGCATTTTCAATTAATTTTTTCCTATCAAATATAAGATAGTATGCATTCAATGCATGCTCCCTGGCCCTAGAATCGCAGAGCCATGCCAGCATATCATCGGAATCCGCCTCATCCTCATGGACGAAAACCTCTATAATGTGCTTTTTTTCCTGAAGCTGTACCTCCATGAGGCCTGTGGATGCAATCTGTGCAGACATTTTATCAACAGGCATGGGCCCGGGCATTCCAAATGCCATTACTATATCACATTTATAGTCCTCAAAAAGTATTTTGCATGCAACCGGAAGGTCCTTTATGCCCGGAACAGTGTATCTCTCTATTGTAAAACCCGTGCCAGTTTTATAGAGTTCATCAATGGCAGATGAGGCCATGTCATATCTGGCAAAATTTGTATCTGCAATTCCTATGGTCTTCAATGATTTTCACCCCAGTATTTTATAATTTCATCGCCTGTTATTATATCAAGTGAATTTTGGTCTGCATATTTTTTTGTTTCATCATATGTCATTGAATATCCAGAGTCAGAAAGCATTTCAACTATGGTTGCACTTGGTATTAGGCCGGCCTGCTCTACGAGGTATGTGCTTAGCTCTGTATGACCCCTCCGATTTTTAAAATAACCATCGGTTGCTATCAGCAGGTGAATATGGCCTGGTGCCCTGAAGATTCTTGCAAAATCCTCTGGTTTTTCATTTTTTATATTACCAATAAAATCTGCAATATGATTTACAGTTTTTGATCTATCAATGTCCGGTATTCCGGTAAATGTATCCCTTGAATTCACTGTTATTGAAAATGTGCTGCTTTTATCATATTTCATATCATTGGTGTCTGTTAATGCCCTTCCCATTGAAAGATTGCTGGAATATAAATCCTCCAAAAGCGGAAGCCCAATTTTTCTGGCGTGGCATGATTTAATCGTTGTGCATATTAATCCGCCGCCGTTTTTTCTCATCATTCTTATTATCTGTGGTGTGACAAACTGTGATGCAACAACTATATCTGTTTCACCCTCACGATCGCTGGAATCGAATATTAAAACTGGTTTGCCTGATCTAAGGCTCTGCAACGCACTGGAAATCATAATCTGCTTATGGCATAATCATATTTAACTTTTTAGTAGTTACTTAATATTGGGTAATATTTCCGGTTTATAATAATGTGCCTTGGTAATTATATCGTATTCATTTAACAGCTCATTCTCAAAGAAAATGTACCTTTCTGGAATTTTAATATTATGATTATACAGAAATCTTCTTGGTGTTTCAACAGCCATTGATAATACTTTTTCAGGTTCAATATAATTGAAAAACCTCTGGTATCTGTAAAGAAAATCCATTTCTGAAAACATATCCGGCTCTGTAACAAAAACATTATCGGTACCCAGCAATAAATCAATACCATGTGCCAAATATCTTGAGTAATCCGGCCTTTTTCCATAAAATATGTTTGACCTTGGCGTTATCACAATGGGTATTCTTAAATGTCCTATCATATCAAGGTCGCTGTCCGAGGCCTCAATGCCATGTACAAGAAAATCAGGTTTTAGCATTAATATTTTGTTTATATCCTCATTAACATTTTCACTGAAATGCATTGCAAAAATTTTTCCCGCACTGTGTGCTTTTTTTGAACATTCCATGGCAGTATTAAAGTCAATATCATTTAATGAACTCAGTGCTATGCCGTCTGCATTTTTTATAATGTCATCTATATTATCATTATTATATGGCCTTCCCAGTATTACAGGCCTTATATAATTTGCCACAGACCTTTTTATTAAATTTATGCCATGAATTCCCTGCTCACGGAAATCAACATATGCCACGGTGCCTGATCCCTCCATGAATAGATTTGTCATCGAGATATATTTTATGATTTCATCATCTGTTGCATTATCGAGAAGCCTGTGCTTGAGCCCACCCGGACCAACTATTTCCGGTATGGTCCCCCTTGGTTCCTCCTTAATAAATGAATCACCAACATGGGTGTGAAAATTTACAGGTGCCGGTATCAGTGTGCCATATAATCCATTACTGGAAATACCCTCACTGAAGCGAAAATTTTCAAGGTCCAATGTTCCTGGTATTATCCTTCCATTATGGTAAATGTTGCCCGTAATAATCATTGTTTTGATAATTATTTTATATTATTTATTAATTTAGTATTTACTTAATAATAAGTTACTTAAAAAATAGTAATACCTCAAAATTGTTATAATATGAAACAATACCAGTGTATGAGACCGTACATTATAATTAATGTTGCCATGGCGCTTAATGGAAAAATATCATCTGCATCGGGAAGATGCAAAATATCCAGTGACAATGACCTTCAAAGGGTTATGGATATACGAAGGAGGGTCGATGCTGTTCTTATCGGTGCAAACACTGTTATCAATGACAATCCAGAATTAAATAATTCCAGATGCAGAATAGTCCTTGACGGAAATCTCAAGCTTTCAGGGAATTATCATGTATTCGATGGCAGGATAAAAACAATCATTGTATCAAAATATAACAAAAAAATAGATAATGCATCAACATTATTTGTAAAAAACACCAGCATAGAATATATTTTGGATGAACTTTATAATTATGGTATTAAGAGCATCCTTGTGGAGGGTGGATCAAATGTTATTAACCAGTTCATTGACAAAAAACTGTTTGATGAATTTTATATTTATATAAATCCTGGAATGGTATTAAACGGCACCGATCTTTTTAATTTAAAAAAAAGGAAGATTATTTTTGAGATAATGTCCGTTGATATGGGAATACTTTTAAATGTCAAAGGCATACTAGACTGATGGCGATGGAAAATTCTGGATATCTTAGATTAAAGTGGGCACGCGATCATATGGGTGTTTCACAAAAAATAAGGGAGAGATTTTTAAAAGAAAAACCCCTGAAGGGAATTAAAATTGCGATGGCGCTTCACGTTGAGGCAAAAACTGGCATATTCGCATTATTATTAAAGGAGGGTGGTGCCGATGTCAGGCTTGCATCCTGCAATCCACTGAGTTCTGATGATTCTGTTGTTGAATCATTAAAGAATGATTATAATATGAAGGTTTTTGCAAGAAAGGGTGAAACAGAGAAAGAATACTATGAAAATATAGAGAAAACCATAGATGAGATTCCTGATATTATTATCGATGATGGCGGGGACCTTACCAACCTTGTGTCATCAAAACCCGAAATTGTTAAAAACCTTATGGGGGGAAATGAGGAAACAACCACCGGTGTTGTTAGGTTAAAGGCTATGGAGAGGGCTGGTGCATTAAAATTCCCAATGTTTGATGTAAATGATGCACAGATGAAGCACCTTTTTGATAACCGTTATGGCTCAGGCCAGAGCGCACTTGACGGCTTTATGAATGCAACAAATATATTAATTGCAGGTAAGCACGTAATAGTTGCAGGCTACGGCTGGGTTGGCAAGGGTGTTGCCATGAGGCTGAAGGGCATGGGTGCCGATGTTACAGTGACAGAGGTTGACCCGGTGAAGGCCATTGAGGCTGTAATGGATGGCTTTAACGTTGATACAATTAATCATGCAATAAGAAATGCTGATATTGCCTTTACGGCCACCGGTATGAAGAATGTAATATCATACGATGATATGCTTGCCGCCAAAAAGGGCATAATACTGGGCAATGTTGGGCATTTTAACAATGAAATAGCCGTTGATGACCTTAACAGGAGAAGCCTTGGAAAAACACAGGTAAGAAACATGGTCACCGAGTACAGGCTTGAAAATGGAAATACGGTAAATGTAATATCAGATGGCAGGTTGCTTAATCTGGCATCAGGGCAGGGTCATCCCGTGGAAATCATGGATTTAAGCTTTTCACTTCAGGCACTTACCGCAGAGTATATTGTCAAAAACCATGAAAAGCTTCAGAACAGGGTTTATCCTGTGCCGGAGGAGATTGACAGGCAGGTTGCGGAAATAGAATTGGATGTGCTTAATATAAAAATAGATAGGCTTACAGATGAACAGTTAAAATATATGGACAGCTATACAGAGGGCACTTAATTTATTTATAAATTAATATAATATTATATTTCCTT
>NZ_LKBG01000220.1 GCF_001402945.1 Acidiplasma aeolicum | reverse complement strand
ATATATTTGTGTTCCCTTTTAAGTATGTATGAAAGATATTCTATTTCCTTTTCGTTCTTAGTGAGCAGTATGAAATAAGAATTTTTTAAATCAATATCATTAAGTTTTTCCTCCAGCTTTTCATTTTCAGTATTTATTTTCAATAAATTTATTTTAATTATATCTGCAATCTTTTTTATGTTTAAATAAATCTCATCATCATCCGATTCTGTTAATATTATAATTCTCTGGCTGTTATAAAATGGTTCTATGAATATATTTATTACACCACCGCAGGTTGTATCCATGTTATAATCATAAATTTTATTATTCTTATCAAGCCCAATTGAAATATTCTTTGTCATATTTTTATTTATGCTTTCATTGCAGGCATCAAGAACATAGGAATCCATTTTTCTGCTCCCAAGCGTGCCCGCAATAATCCTGTTTTCAGAAACTATCAGCCTGAATCCGGGTTTTGCTATGGATGAACCTGTTGAACTTATTACTGTTGCAATAGCATAGTTTTTGTTATTATTCTTTAGTTCATTAAGTATTTCCAAATAATCGTTATACATATTTATATTATAATATATACATATAAATAAATCTATGCAGCGGAAAAATACCTGCCAGATTGGTTTTATATAGTTAATTATGATAACTATAGTCATGGAGGGATATGGTAGGGCGAAGAAATTTTTCAATGCCAATGCCGAGAAATACTCTCAGAGCAGGTCCCATGCTGAGGACAGTGACCTTGATATTTTAATTGAAAGCTTAAATTTAAATTCAAATATGAAAGGACTCGATGTTGGAACCGGAACAGGATTTACTGGCTTAAGGCTTGCACGTAAAATTGATATAGTATATGCCATGGATATTGCAGAAAACATGCTTAAGGAAACGTCCAAACTTGCTGATAAGTACGGTGTGCAGAATATTGTAACAATAAAGGGAAGCGCTGAATCAATGCCATTTGATGACTCTAATTTTGATATTATAACATCAAGGAGGGCACCACATCATTTTCTGGACAAGGCAAAATTTATAGATGAGTCATATAGAACACTTAAATCCGGTGGCATGATAGGCATAGATGATATGACCTGTGACCAAAATTATATTAATTATTTAAACCGGCTTGAAAATATACGGGATAATTCCCATATGGCTGCTGAATCTCCAGAGGGCTGGATTAAATTATTAAAGGATGCAGGTTTTTATGATATTAAGTACCATATATATGAAAGAAGAATATCGTTTGCACAGTGGATATATCCAGTTAGAGAAAACTCAATTGAGGGCCTGGATAGCTATAATTATATAATAAATTCCGGTCCATTTAGAGACTATATAAAATGGGAAAATAACACATTTCTAAAAAAGTGGATTATTATAACTGGCAAAAAACCTTAAAAGATAATTATTGGTCACTAATTTTAACATATAAAAATAGTAAAAATCCCATGATAAAAAAAATTCCTGCAGTATAAAATACCAGTTTGAATCCAAGTGAATAGGATTTGACGAAAAAAAGTATCAAACCATATATAAGGGGTGAAATTGATGATGCCCCTCCGGTGGCAATATTATAATATGCCATAAACTTTCCAGCCTCCTCTCTTGGGGACATGTCGCTGGCCAGGGCTTTTGAGACACTCATAAATATTCCGTAGGATATCCCTATCATTGATCCAAATATTAAGAAGTATGTAAATTTTTCAAATTCTGGTATCAAAAACATGGCAAGAGAGCCAATCAATGTTGTAAATAGAAGCATTTTCACCCTGCCAACGCGATCAGAAAATATTCCAAAAACAACAGATGCCAGTGCGGAAACCACCAAAACAACTATACCGGCAATTGATACATAATATGCTGGATTTGAATAATTAAGTATGTATTTAAAAAAATAAAGTTCGAAAAATGATAACCCAACAACACCTGAAAAAACCATAAAACTGCCTAAAACCACATAAATATAACTTTTTATGCCCTTTTTTAGATTAAATATGTCCATAAAAATTTTGAATAGTCTCTCCCTTGAATGAACAATAACAGAATCATCCTTTTTTATGGTACCGGTTGTTAATATCCCTGTAAATATCAGAACAGCGGATATAACAATCAGGCCATATATTGTTTTTCCAACTGTTATAAAATATCCGGTAACTGCATAGCCCATGGCGGAACCAATTAAAATGAATAAACCATTTATGCCTGCTGCCGCACCCCTCTCATCTTTATGCAAAAAATCCACAAATAATGGCTGGTATGCACCAACAGATATATTCGATGATATCTGTATCATTATATACCCTATCAATATTCCAAAAACATTTATTTTCATTACCTCATCCAGAAAAATTGAAAAAACTGTTAATATAACACCTATAATTATGTACGGCCCCCGTCTTCCCCATAGGAATGTGTATTTATCGCTGGCAGTTCCTGAAATTAAGCCTATAAAGACCCCTGCAGCAGTGCCTATAAATGCTATGAAACCCAGAAAAAGGCTGTTGTTTACAAAATTTATGAGTTCTATTGGCAGTATATATGATTCAAATGAAATCCATAGAAAATTCGTTCCAATATGAATTGAATTCATGCCAATAAGGTATTCCGGGCTTCTTTTTTCCTGCATTTAATGCTTTGATATTATTAGACTATATTAACATACGCCAATTTTATTATATTTTAATATAATATCCTGGCGTGTTCAGGCTATTTAAATATCCCGGGGGGAAGAATGTTTCAATAAAAGATATAGAAAATGTTTTTAGATCCTCTGGTTCGGATATATTTATAGACGTTTTTGGTGGTTCAGGGAACGTTATATTAAATGTTAATGCCAGTCATAAGATTTACAATGATATAGATTTTAATATGTACAATTTTTTTATTGAGGCAAAAGCTCATTTCTTTGAACTTTATAACTATCTGAGTGAAATATCAAAAAGTCCTGATAACCTTCAGGAATATATAAAGAGGGAAAATTTTAGTGATGGCAATGATAGATTAATATCTGCTGCAAATTTATTTGTAAGGCTTAATATATCATTTGGCGGTATGGGAAATTCCTATGCCACCCGGGAGAAATCCATTTATACACAATTTATAAAAAAACTTGAAAATCTTTATGATGTTCATAATGACATTAAAAACTGGCTTATTGAAAATATGGATTTTTCATCATTAATAGATCATTACAATGGCAGGGACGCATTTTTTTATATGGATCCGCCATATCCCAGTAAAAGCTGGTATAATCACAATTTTTCAGACAGTGATTATAAAAGATTGCATAAATTATTAAAAAGCATTTCTGGTAAGTATCTATTAAATTTTTATGACAGTGAATACATTAGAAAAATTTTTGGAAATCCATCATTTATAAGGAAATATAAAAATCACAATTCAAACAATGAAGAGTACCGGTATTTATTATTCTATAAAAATTGGTAAAATTATTTTATATTTAATGTATCCATGTTTATGGAAAAGTATTCCAGGAAATCCTTTAAATATATATTTGGTATGAATTCTATTTACCTTGGCAATAATTATTTATGGATTTCTTTTGAATCATTGTTTTTGCCCTTCCTTATAGCAAGAATGGTTGCGCAGAATGCACAATCATTATATCTGGGCATTATAGCGTTTGCAGGCATAATAATAGGAATATCATTTAATGTTTTTGCGGGAATAACAACAGACAGCCTTGAAACAAGATTTGGAAGGAGAAGGCCATTTATAATGCTGGGATCGGCAATCACGCTGGCATCATTAATATACTTCATTATTTTTCATTCTTCAATTATATCAATTTTAATTGTTTATATATTGATAGAAATAGGGTCAAATATGGCATACGGATCATATTTACCATTGGTTAGGGATATTATACCGGATTATCAGAGGGGGACATCATCCGGCATAAGTGGATTTTTTACATTAATTGGAACCGCACTTGGTTTTGGCATTTCAGGCCTGCTGCTTGGTTATAATAAATTGAATCTTGCATTAATGGCAATTATCTTATCATTATTTATTACAACATTATTCACTGTAAATACCATCAGAAATGAGGATTACAGATCAAATGCAGATAAAATTTTTTTTCACTTTTCAAAATTATTTAAAAAAATTGCCAATCAACAAAAATTTAAGTGGATGTCCATATCAAATTTTTTTATAATTATTGGCAGCTCTGGATTAACATTCTTTGAGTTTTATTATTTCGAATATATACTTAATATAAAAAATAGTGCGATATATGTGGCAATTGCCGGCCTTATAATATTAACGGTGTCGGCCATATCCGCTGTATTAATAGGGTTCATATCCGATAAAATTGGCAAGGACTTTTTCATTTTTATACTTCCTGTAATTGGCGGTATAAGCGTTCTGATGATAATATTTGTAAGAAGCTTTTATCTCTTTTTAATTATTGGTTCGGTACTTGGCATAACATTTGGAAATTATTTTTCAATGTCAAATTCTTATATTAGCTATGTTGTACCCAGAGGCAGCGCCGGAAGATTTATGTCATTATTTTCATTTTCCACAGGCATTGGTGAGGCATTCTCTCCAATGGTCTATGGATTTATTCTTTTTATTTTTGGTGGTCAAAAATTAATTGCGTATGTAAGGCTTTTTGAAATATCATCATTATTCTATTTTATAGGTGCAATAATTATCTTTTTTAAGGTTGTGAATTTAAAACCAGAACTGATAAAAAATAATTAATTATAATAAATCCGGTTAGGTTTAGAGAAGCTAATCTATAAAAATATAATGTTATGATTAATATATATTAAAAAAGCAATTAAATATATATTTATATACTATTACTCTGCATGGATTTTAAGGATTATATAGAGGAGGGCGTCATAGCACGTCAGGCAATTGATGAATTCCAGATAATGAGAATTGCACAAAAAATTATTGAGTCATTTGATAATGGGGGAAAATTAATAGTTTTTGGCAATGGTGGGTCAGCGGCCGATTCACAGCACTTTGTTGCCGAACTAACCGGGCATTTTCTAAAGGAGAGAAAACCCCTGCCTGCCATAGCATTAACAACAAATACATCCTCACTTACGGCAATAGCCAATGATTATGATTATAATTCGGTATTTTCAAGACAGGTTCTGGCACTTTCTGGTAAAAATGACACCGTAATAGGCATAAGCACCTCAGGTAATTCAAGGAATGTTTTGGAGGGAATTAATGCTGCGAATACACTTGGTGCATATACAGTTGGAATGACTGGCATATCTGGTGGAAAATTAAAAGATATATGCAGGGAGGTTTTTATTGCAAAATCGAATAAAACATCTATAATACAGGAAATTCATATAACAGCCATTCATATGATATGCGCAGTTATAGATGATCATTATTAAACTAATCATTATAATTTTTTATCAATCTATATGGATTAGATTTAAGTTTAATATAAAAATTATTTTGAAAAATATATTATTCTTGAACCCTCAAAATCGAAATCAAAATCCATTTCACGGAGCCCAAGGGTTCTCACAACGTTACTTTTTTTATCATCCCCGACTATAAAAACCAGAAAACCACCCCCACCGGCTCCTATAAGGTTACCACCAAGTGCACCGGCAGATTTTGCCATGGCATAAAGATCATCTATTTCTTTGTTTGATATCCTTGAAGATAGTGATTTTTTAAGTGACCAGTTTCTATCAAGAATTTCCCCCATGGAATTTATGTCCATCCTATAAAGGGCATCATAAAAATCACGGGTTAATCTTTTCATTTCGTGGTATGCGTCAAGATGTTCATTTATCTGTTTTTCCATGTCTGTATGTATTTCAGGGGATTTCCTGTTTATTCCAGTATACAAAAATGCAATATTTGATCTCAATTTCTCCAGCATATCAATACTAAGGGCAACTGGATTAACATTTACGCTTTCATTTTCATTAAAATTAAGCATGTTTATTCCACCAAAGGCAGCCATATACTGATCCTGTTTTCCTCCTGCCTCCCTAAGTATTTCCCTTTCTATTTTAACAGCCTCGGATGCCAGTTCCTCCCTTGTAACGTACTCTGATTTATATGCATGAAGGGCATTTAACAGGCCAACGAGGAATGTGGAGCTTGACCCAAGGCCAGTACCATGAGATGGTATATCCGAAATGCTAAGTATTTCAATGCCACCATCTATATTTAAAAATCTTAATGCCTCCCTAACAGATGGGTGCTTTATTTCATCAATCCTATCCACTATTTCAGTCTGAGAATATGAAATCCTTATCTTTGAATCAAATTTCTTATTAACTATTATATAAATATATTTATTTATTGCAGCAGAGATAAGTGCACCGCCATAATTCCTGTAATATGCCGGTATATCTGTACCCCCGCCAACAAACCCGATTCTTAGAGGAGTTTTTGTTATTATCATTTTAATACTTGTAATATTCAATTAATTTATCTATGCCCTCATCCAGTGAAACCTTCGCCTTAAAGCCTATTCTTTCCTCAGCCTTTTTGGTGTCTGCAAGCGTTTCATGCACGTAATTTTTTATTGGCATCTCTATGTATTTTGGTTTCACATTCTTTTTAAGGTGTTTATTAAGTATATCAACGAGCTGGTTTAATGAATAATTTTTACCAGTACCAACATTGTAGACATTGAATCCATGGTTATTTAATGCCGCAAGGGTCAGGGCATCAACAACATCATCGACAAACACAAAGTCCCTTCTCTGCTCCCCATCGCCGTAAAGTACGGGCTGTATATCGTCATGTATATCCCATAGAAACTGTGATACCAGGTTTGCAAAGATTTTTTTGGATTTCTCGTGATATCCATATATTGAAAAGAATCTCATGGCTGATACATCCATTCCATAGAGCTTATCATAAAGCTCGGCAACCCTTTCCATGGCAATTCTTGCCTCGGTATAATAATCGGTAACCTTTGGAATGACATTTTCAGAATGAGGCGGTTTTATTTCATTATAAATTGAGGATGTTGATGCATATACTATTTTTGATTTATTTTTCTTTGCCAGTTCAAGTATCTTTATCATATCATTTATGGCATTTCCTATTAAAAGTGGGTTATTGCGGTACATGGGCGATGATGAGTAAATACCTATATGGAAAATATAATCAACATCAAGGCAGTAATTATTTATATTCTCAACCCTGTCCTTTATAAAATCTATATCTGGCAAAATATCATTCAAATTGCTCATGGAACCTGTTTGAAGGTCATCCATGACATACACATGATTATCCTTATAAAGCCTGTGAACAAGATTTGAACCTATAAAACCTGCACCACCAGTTATTAATATTTCCTTATTCCTAATATCCATGGTAAGTGATGGTAACTTTATATAAAAAGTTAATTTGGATTAACCCAGAATAATTGTATTTAAAGTAGATGCCCCATTTTATCCTTTTTTGTTTCAAGATAAAATTTATCGAAAGCATTTGGTTCTATAATTATTGGTATTCTCTTGGATATTTTTATGCCATTTTCCTCCAAAAATTTAATCTTTTCCGGGTTATTGGTTATGAGTTCAACCGATTTTATTTTAAAATATTTTATTACCTCGACAGCAAAATTATAATTACGTGCATCTGCCGGCAATCCCTGTTCAAGATTTGCCTCCACAGTATCCAGCCCCTGATCCTCAAGGCTGTATGCCTTTATCTTATTCAGGAGGCCAATACCCCTGCCCTCCTGGCGGAGATAAATTAACATGCCATACTCGCTCTGGCCTATCATTTTAAGTGAGGTCAGAAGCTGATCACGGCAATCACATCTTAATGAACCCATTATATCGCCTGTGAGGCATTCGCTGTGTATTCTTACGGGGACATTTTCCCGGCCATAAATGTCACCGTTAACAATAACAGCATGATCCTTATTTTCGTCGTTTTTGAAAACATATATGTCAAAATTACCAAATCTTGATGGCAACTTAGCCTTTGCATAGAACTCTATCATATTTGTCACTTCTAATTACGTAATTCTATAAAAATATATTTCAAAATTTTTTTTATCCTTTTTGTTAGTTTACATAACTACAATTACCTATTTTTCTTTACTATATTTTATATATTTATATGAATATAAAATAATATCTTCTGTTATCCATTAATTTTCCTTGCTATTAAATAGCAATTATTATTTTTAAAAATATAGTATGTTTTGTCTCCATTTAGATGTTTTTCCATCTCATTTTTTAACCTATAATATTCTGATGTATCAATTGAAAAAATAAAAAATATTTTTCCGGCATTTAGTTTTATTAATTCATTTTTAAGTTTTTCTATTGATGATCTTGCCTCCAGTATATATGTACGCCCAAAGAAATTTTTTATATATTCATTGGATGTGAATAAAAGCCTTTTTTTATCATGATATATTAAATGCATATTATCATCTATGGCCTTATAAAGCAGTTTAGAATATATTAAGCTTATATCAGGTAAATATAAATAATCATATATTTTATTATTCTGGTTGACGATTTTAATCTCCTCAGGCTTACCTGTTATCCTCCTCCTTTCGGGAAGCATAACCGCTGAGGTAAAATCTTTCTCGGGATTCATTGTATACAATGTTAGCCTACTAATATAACCATTCACAGATATATATTCCCTTTCACCATTTA
Source organism: Acidiplasma aeolicum (assembly GCF_001402945.1). Lineage (GTDB taxonomy): Archaea > Thermoplasmatota > Thermoplasmata > Thermoplasmatales > Thermoplasmataceae > Acidiplasma > Acidiplasma aeolicum. The sequence goes on along the minus strand of NZ_LKBG01000220.1, from coordinate 32,791 downwards.
TGCCTATGTTTTCCCATCTCATCTGTGGTGGTAAATCAAAAACAAAACCAGCATTTGGATTAAATCTTTTCATTATAATTTCAGGATTTGGAATGAGATCATCCATCTTCCTTTTACTGGCCATTGCAGGCCTGAGGGGATCTGAAAAGATTATATCAGCGGAATACCTTATATCATTAAAGGCATCATTATTTATGAAATTTGCATCAGAATTATATGCGCGTTTATTTAGCAATGATAGGAGGTATCTAACCCTGTCTATCTCTATTCCCGTTACATGGGAATATTTTGAAAAAAATATGGCCTGCATGCCTGCTCCGGAACCTATATCAATGATCTCACTGCCTTTCAGTTTTTCACCCCTGTAATCTCCAATTATTTCCGGTGTTGAATACATTGATGCGTATTTGTCAAAGAATAATCTGCTGCTTTTCGAAAATTTATGTGCATTCAATATCCTGTAATGTGCGAATTCATATAGCAAATCAATATTTTTATAATCATATTTTTTCTTAATAAATTTTAAATCATATCCAGAAGTTATATCATTTGCTATATTATCTATCTCATTATTTATAAGACCGTAGTATGAATTGGATTTTACAAGTCCTTCAAGCAATTTTATAATGTTACCCATTTATGACTTAAATACCAAGGTTTATAATTACCTTTATCCATAATAAATATAAAAAATGGAGGAATTAATTTTAAAAGAATTTATTAATAAAACCAAAATAACCATGTGGATTATTAAAAAATGGTGAAGCGATGATACTTGACGGGAACCTTGTTGCAAATAAAAAAATGGAAGAAATCAAAAATGAGGTTGATGACCTTAAAAATAAATACGGAATAATGCCGCATTTAAAATTAATACAGATCGGCAATGATGCTGCATCGTCAATTTATGCAAATGCAAAGATAAGGCGTGGAAAAAAACTTGGAATTAACGTGACACTGGATAAATATCAAAACATCAACCAGGATGAATTAATAGATTTAATTAAAAAATACAGTATTGACAAAAATATACATGGAATAATGATGGAATCACCCCTGCCTGAGAATTTAAATTATTATGACATAATAAAATACATACCATACTACAAGGACTCTGATGGCCTTTCACCGGTAAATCTTGGAAATTTATATATAAGGAATGAGGAAATAGCACCAGCCACAGCAAGGGCAGTTGTAGACATCCTTGAACATTATGGAATTAAAAATGGGAATGTGTGCATAGTTAATAGGAGCCCCGTTGTCGGGAGGCCATTATCAATGATGCTTTTGAACCGTGATTTTACTGTAAGTATATGCCACAGTAAAACGTCAAATTTAAAGGAAATTGTCGAATCATCAGACATCCTGGTTGCCGCAATAGGCAAAAAACATTATTTTGGCAAAGATTTTGTAAATAACAATTCTATAGTCATAGACGTGGGAATTAATTATGAGGGCAATAAAATTTATGGAGATGTAAATTTTGATGAGGTATCCGGCATTGTTAAGGCAATAACACCTGTACCCGGTGGCGTTGGTGTAGTTACAGCCACAGATATATTTCAGAATTTTATAAACGGTATTAAAATACAGATGCATAATTTCGTTTAAAATGTATTTGTAATCGATAAGTTTATATCATTTTGTAGAATATTTTCCCGATGATTTCTCCGGATGAGCTTTTAAAGCCAAATGTTTCAACAACCTTTGCAAGAAATGGGTCAAAAATATACATACTGAAAAATTTTTATGATTTTTCTGTAAATGACGACATATATTATTCTATTAACATGGTTGAGGTTGGAAATAGCAATATAATACTTTATTCTCTTAACAGAAGAAGGTATGTATTTAGCCTTGATTCCATATCATTTTTCAAGGTTCATTACAGATATGAAAAGGTTAAGTTAAACTTAATAAGATACCTTCTTTATATGGGAATTTATTCTGTGGCAATGGCAAGGATTTTATCCTTTGTTGCCAGGTTGTAAACTTTTTTAAAATTAATTTAAAATTTATAAAAAAATTATATAAACCATTTATAGTTTTGGTATAAAAGATTATATATATGCTGAATTTTATGATATTATGGTTAGCATTTTTAGAATGGGATTTCAAAAATCCGAAACTGTTAGACAGCTTGCTGGAGAGAGTCTAGCAAGATTTGCCATCATAGCCATTGTTGCGGGTTTGCCGGCATTCCTAGAGGGCTTTGATGCCGAAATATATTCATTTGGTGCTGATTATATTGTACCGTCCATAACAGGGCCGGCATATCTTAGCATAGGAACAATTTTAACAGGTTATGCAATAGGAATAGCAATTTTTAGCCTGGTCGGAGGATACTTCTTTGACAGGTATTCTGTTAAAAACACAATATTGCTCTCGGTTTTAATATTCTCTGCATTTACTGTTTTAACAGGATTTGTAACAAATACTCCAGAACTTTTTGCCTTCAGACTGCTTGTTGGTGTCGGTGTTGGTATGTTTCAACCTGCAGGTGTTGCACTTCTTGGGGATATATTCTTTGAAACGCGTGGGAAGGCAGTGTCAGTATGGGCAACATTTTTTGGTGCAGGCCTTTTTGGAGGACCATACATGATATCTCCATTTCTTCCGGCATTCAGGATTCCATTCGAGTTATCGGGCATAGTTTCAGCCATAGTATTATTGTTGGTTCTATTCATTATACCTGTTACATATAAAAAGGAGAAAAGGGAAAAAATAAAACTGGAAAACATATTTAACAGAAATACAGTGCTTCTTGCAATATCTGTATTTTTCTTTGGAATAACCCTATTCGCGGGTTACCTCAGTTATTATGTAAAATATCTTGAACAGGGTCTTGGATTTCCAACAGGTTCAGCGGCAGTTATAGCATCCATGGCAGGCCTTGGAGGCTTTTTACTTGCATTTTTCTATGGTTATATAGCTGATAGAATAGGCAGAAAATACATGGTTATAATAACCTCATTTCTAATTTTCATAGGCAGCCTTGGCATGTTTATACTGTTTAAATCATTTATAGGCCTTGCTGTTTTTACATTTATCTTTGGATCAGGATGGGGTGTCTACGTTGACCTCCTTGTTGCCTTTGGGCAGGATTCTGTGCTGGACCGTGTTGTTGGGTCTGTGTCTGGATTTCTGTTTTTTATCTTTAACATCGGGACATTAATAGGCGGACCATTATACGCATATCTTCTTGGATCAAAGAATAATTATACATTTGCATCGTATATAGCCGTTGTCATACCTGCATTCATTGCACTGATATCCCTTATATTCACCAAGAAGATTACTAAGAGTAATATAAAAGAGCATCCAGAATTTGAGGAGGCAAAAATCAGGGAAAAATCTGCAGAAAAGGAAGGCTCATAATCTTTTATACCTGTAATTTTCATCAACATAAATTTTTATTCCCTTTTTTATTGTTATATCTTCATAATTTAGAATATTATATGTGTAAATATCAACGGCTATTTTTATATTATCAATTTTAAAAAATAAAAAATTATTTTCATCATCTATTTTATCAACAATATCAATATTAAAGTTTTTCTCCTTCTGGCACATGCCTGAATCACATGATGCTATGTACTCATCTGTTCTTATTACCAGAATTCTTTCATTGAGTTCACTTAAAAGTCCATCGCATATGGTCAATGTACCAGAATTGATTTTTACTGATAACATTTACTCAAAAAGTTTTTTATATGCCTCAATGGCATCTTTAATTTCCTTTTTGGCAAATTCAGGACCCTCCCATCCATTTACCTCAGTTTTCTTATTTTGAAGTGCCTTATAGGTGGCAAAGAAATTCTCTGTTTCCTTAAGTATATGTTCAGGTATTTCCGTGTATGATTTAAGATCCTTATAAACAGGGTCATCAAGGCATACACATACCATTTTATTATCAATATCTCCAGAATCTACCATTTTCAATACACCTATTGGTTTGGCCCTTAATATTACACCGGGAAATGTGGGCTGTGACATAAATACAAGGGCATCTATGGGGTCCTTGTCTGTATAATATGTTTGCGGTATCGCCCCATATTCCATTGGATAAACATAGGATGAATATAAAATGCGGTCAAGCTTAATTCCTGGAAATTCCTTGCCCATTTCATACTTGTTTCTCGTACCCTTTGGTATTTCAACAACCACATATACCTCATCCGGCGGGTTCGGACCGGCCGGTACCTGATGCCAGTAGCTTCCATTTTTTTCCATTATTGTTTATTGTATAATGATATTTTATATTTATTCTTTGAATAATATATTCCTGAATAACTTTATAAAATAATTTGCATACACTTAAAGATGAAAATTTCGGTTTACAGCCCTCTAAGAATTAGTTTTGCAGGTGGTGGCACAGACATAAGCCCATTTTTCGAAAAATATGGTGGAGCAGTGTTTAACACAACAATTGATCGTGGAATACTATTGAGGTATACTGATGACAAAATGCCACTAGAGGTTTCCTCAAGAGACTTTTTAAAAAGTGCCATAGTATTAAAACAGAATTCATCTGTTGAGGATAAAATTATGGAATTATTTATGTCAAACGGAATTAAAACCGGAAAGCTGATCATTAATAGTGATGTACCACCGGGATCAGGGCTTGGTTCCAGCAGCGCGCTGATCACAGGCATTCTAAAAATAATTTATAAGATTACAAATAAGAATAAAAATTCATATGAAATTGCTGAGGAAGCATATAATATAGAGAAAACAAATTTTGGGATTGTCCTTGGAAAACAGGACCCATATGCAATATCCGTTGGCGGCCTTAAATATATGGAATTCAGTAAAAATTCTGTTATAACAGAGGCATTCAATCTGGAAAATGATTTCATAGAAACATTACAAAAATCAATGTTGCTTGTTTATACAGGAAAAACGAGGGAAAGCTCAAATGCATTAAGGGATCAGGTTATTAAGTCAGAGAAAAATGATAGTGACACATTAAATAAATTATTAAAAATAAAGGGTTTGGCCGGATCAATGGAGAAAGCATTTAAAACATCAGATTATGGTGAATTCTGCAATATTGTAAACTCTGGCTGGGAAATAAAGAAAACACTTGGAGAGAAAGTTTCCAGTGAGAAGGTTGATGACATAATTGATTTTGCGAAGTCCATAGGTGCAAGGGCGGCGAGGCTTCTCGGGGGCGGCCTGGAAGGATTTATACTTTTAATTACCCCACCTGACAATGTTAATAATCTCCAGAAGGAAATGCTGAAAAAATCAGAGTTTGTAATCAGGGTTAGATTTGACGCCATGGGATCAAGGATGGTATCACCATTTTAACCCTGTAATCTTTTCGTACATATTTTTATAAAGGTCTGATACCTTTTTAATCATATCATCCGGGAGTGGTGGTATATCCGGTTCCTTCTGCCCAAGATCACGTGCCCTGTAAAGTGCATCATGGTATCCTGTTGACCTGTAATACTGCCTTACCATTTCCTTGCTTAGCTCCCTTATATTTCCGTTGGAATATTCATTTAAATCCCAGAACCTATCCTCATCAAGTGTGCCAAATGTATCTATGATCGTCGGCACTCTGCTTATTCCCAGTGCAAACTCCTTTTTTCCATCAGCATGTATTAACCCCCTGCCCTTTACAGACTCATTTATTCTTCTGTCTATTTTTAATATTTTTTCCTTTATATCATAAAGCTCGTAAAGCTTTAAGCCTGAAATGGTCAAAGCCTCATCTGTTTTTAATGGTCTGTCAAATTTTTCATATTTTGTGGTTACCTCAAAATAGGGGTCCGGAAATTCATCTCCATATTCAGGCATATTTTTAAATCCAGCATCATGATAATCAAGGATTCCAGACTTTATCCTGTCATAATATGTTCCTGCAACATAATACCTTGTTATAAATTCAAGCGGAACCATGTAATTGCTAAAATATTCCCTTCCCCTGCTAAATACATTAAATTTTTTGACACGCATTTCATTGTTGCCTTCAAGTTTTATTAAATCTGTTTCTATTCCAATATCACTGGCAACACCATACCAGTAATATGAGGTTCTGCACAGTGATTCCCCCTTATCAGGAATATCCACTGGTATAATTTTATCAAAAACTGATATTCTATTTGAAAATTTAAAAATTAGGGTGTCTCCATCCGAGTAAATATCCTTAACCTTTCCACTTTTTATAAATTCCATGACACGGTATAATTTATGCCAATATAATTTTATTTGTTTGTAATTTGCTGTAATTAAATATAATGTATAAGGCAAGCATAATTATCCATGATGCAAGCAATAAAGCCTCAATGGTCTCAGGTATTGATAGTCCAACACCCTTTAATTTTATAATCTTGAGGGCCATTAAAATTCCTATGATTATTACCATTAGCGATATAAGTGCAGATATCATGCCATAAAGTGTTATAAACCTGGATATTCTGAACAGGCTAAATATTATAATTCCAAGAGGCATTAAAATAAAATATAATATTGCAAATGTTAAATGTATATCACCGGTATGTTCATCAAAGATCCCTACAAAGAAAAGCCCAATGCTTCCTATAATCATTAATATTATAGGTAATGGCTTAACAGGAACTGCCCTGTATAGAAATACTGAAAATGCTGTATTCATTAATCCCTCAAAAATAACTGCAGAATCAAACAAATAATAATATTTATGGATGCCAAGACTGCTTAGTGAGTTTACATGCCATGAAAAGTATGGTGATATTGAAATATCAAGAAATATAAGTGATAAGGTCACCACCGGACCAATTATACCGGTCAAAAAATATAATTTATTCATAATTATAAAAACATAGTTTTTATTAAAATTTATTGATGGAAACATAATTTTTTATTTACCTTAAGGCATCATATATATAATTTGAATACCGCATTAATCAGGAATAACTGTACATGCATTGATTTTTTATTCTAATTATTATATATAAAAGTGTATGATATTAAATTTTATGATTTTTACAATAAGCCCCATTTTTATAAGATATCTCCATAAAATAACCATATTATGGGCAAAAAAGGTTAAATAAAAAATTTGTAATTATTTAATTATGGAAATTGAAAAGGACTCATTTCTGGAATCCCTTACAGAGGATGATGGTAAGCTTCTAATGGACATTGCTTTAAACGCACTAAAAAAACATTTCGGGCTTGAATATAAATTTCCAGCAATACCCGAAAAATTTAAAACCAACGCAGGTGTTTTTGTTACAATCAATGAGGAAAAAAATCTAAGGGGATGCATAGGGTATATATTTTCCATAAAACCGCTGGCGGAGGCTGTAAAGGAGATGGCAGTTGCGGCTGCAACGGAGGATCCAAGGTTCAGGCCGGTTACATTATCCGAATTTAATAAAATAGAAATAGAAATAACCGTACTTGGAAAACTCCAAAGAATTAATTACACAGACATTGATAAAATAGACCTTGGTGTTCATGGTATATATGTTAAAAACGGATTTTATTCAGGGGTTCTTTTGCCACAGGTTGCAATAGAATATGGTTTTAATAAGCAGCAGTTCCTTGAGGAAACCTGCAGAAAGGCCGGAATGAAAAGGGATTGTTATCTTACATCAGAAATATACATTTTTGAGGGGAGGGTGTTTAAATAAATCCAGATCTCTCCCCATAAACTCTTTTTGAAAGATTTTCAAGAAAATCATTGCCATAAAATACGGCCTTAAGTGCCATGGCATCCCTGTAAAATTTTTCAACCCCGAAATCCTTAAAATAGCCATAGCCTCCATGAACATTCAATGAATATTTTGATATTTCCAGTGCATTTTCTATTGAGAAATCAAAAACATATTCTGAATTTACATTACTGTAAATAATGTTTCTCAGGATATTTTCCCTGGCTACCATTTTTGATAGATTAAATGCTATTGGTCCAAAATCCTTTAAATGCACATCAAATGCCTGCCTGACAGCAGAGTATTCAAGTGCCTTTTGCAACGATCCAGATATTATGCCAAGATTTATTGCGGCCAGTGATCTGTATGAATTCATTATTGAATTTTTTATGTTTTTATTTGATTTTATATTTTTTTGATTTTTAATACCGACATTGCCAAACCTTATGCCCTTAAATCCCATAAAATCCTTTTCAGTAAAATTTTCGTTTTCTGCTATGGCCGGCACATCAGAGGACATTATTGTATATTTTCCATTTGCATTTAATACAGAATCTAAAGAGTTATTTTTTATGGTTTTATCAAGAGATATACCAATAAAATCATCACCTTTAATAACATCGTTAAGATAATTTAAATCATCAGAAAGCACCGGATATGCAATGGAATTAATTAAAAATATTTCAAATGCAGAGGACGGTGAGTATTTTGAAAGCACCTCCAGAATAATATTATATGAGGATTCATCAAGCCCTGAGCCACCAAGATTTTCAGGTATTAATGCGGCAAGGAAGCCCTGTGATGCAAGTTTTTTAAGGAGATTATTATCAATGCCATTTTCCTCTATTTTTTTCTCATCCAGTGTGCTGCCGAATTCCTCAACGTTTTCCCTTAATAGTTTATATTCATCCTCCATTTAATTACCCCCTTTTAATATCTGCCTTGAAATAATGAGCTTTTCAATCTCGCTTGTTCCCTCCCATATCTCCATTATCTTTGCATTTCTAAAGAATCTCTGTGTTTTATGATCATTTTTGGTAATTTCCATGGCCAGTTCAGAGGCATAAACGGCCGTTTCTCCGGCATATACCTTTGCCATGCTTGTAAGCGCCGGTTTTGGATCAAACTTAAATAGATATGATGCCGCATTGTATGTTAACTGCCTTGACGCCTCTATGCGTGTTGATACATCTGAAACCTTGAACATTGTATATTCATCCTTAATATTATTATTTTTTACAAATTCAAGAATTTTATCCAGTGCACCACGGGCTATTCCAAGGGCCTGGGCGGCAACATATATTCTGCTTATATTGAAAAATGTCATAATATAATAAAATCCCTGACCAACCTCACCAATAACATCATCCACTGAAACCTCCAGATTATTAAATTTCAATTCTGCTGTATTTGTGGCCCTCACACCAAGCTTGCCATGCAATTTATTGGCCTCAAATCCCGGTGATTTTGTGTTAATTAAAAATGTTGTAAGGCCGTGATGCTTGTTCTCCTCATCAGATGTTCTCGCTAGAAGCACTATATAATCTGCAATACCTCCATTGGAAATAAACATCTTCGATCCATTTATTACATATTTATCTCCAATTTTTTTTGCTGTTGTTTTCAGTCCAGCAACATCACTGCCACCGGATGGCTCTGTTACACCAAGGCCAAGTATGTATTTCCCTGAATAAACATCATTGAGAATCCGCTTCTGTTTTTCATTACCATAAAGCATGATAACCTCTCCGCCAAAATATGGTATTGTTGCCGCTATGCCCAGCCCAGCATCTATTCTGCAAAGTTCCTCAATTGAGATGAGTATCTTTGCCGGATTTGACATATCTATAAGGCCTGATTTTAATGCCTTAAGCCTTATATCATCAGGATATTCCTCTGTTTTATCATATCTATCTATAAGATCCTCTGTAAATTCAGAGAGCCCAAAATCCCTTACCTTCTTTCTGTAATCATCAAGTTCCTCAAACATTTTAAACACGCTCCAGAAGCATTGAATATCCCTGCCCTCCACCAACGCATAATGTGGCTATGCCAAGATCCTTCTTTTTATCATTTAATGTACGTGCCAATGTTCCGGCAATTCTTGCACCAGTGGCCCCGAGTGGATGCCCTATGGAAATTCCACCACCGTGAATGTTTACCCTGGCAAGATCAAGGTTAAATGCCTTTACAGCATTTAAAACAACAACAGCAAAAGCCTCATTAATCTCCCAGTAATCTATATCGTCAGGCTTTAATTTATTTCTTTTAAGCACCTTTTCTGTGGCCGGAACAGGACCCTCACCCATTATTGTGGGGTCAACGCCTGCTGATGCAAAATCAACAATTCTTGCAAGCGGTTTAAAACCGTATTCCTTAACCTTCTTTCCTGACATTATCATCAGAAGAGATGCACCATCGTTAAGTGTTGATGAATTTCCAGCAGTTATTATGCCATCCTCCTTAAAAGCCGGCCTAAGAGATTTTATTTGTTCAAGAGAGGCATCAGGCCTTATTCCAAGATCCTTCTCATAAACCTGGCCGTTAACCTCAACAGGCATTATTTCATCCTTAAAAAACCCATCCTTGTATGCCTTTTCTGCCCTTAAATGTGAATTATATGAGTATTCATCCATTTCGTCCCTGTCAATGTGCTTAATGCTGGCAAGTTTTTCCGCAGTTAATCCCATGTTATATGAAACGTTCATATTGTATTTTGCGTATTTTGGATTTACCATTAATTCCATATTAGGTTTAATGTATGGATTATTTATGCCAAGAGGAACATGCGTCATGTGCTCCATGCCTCCTGCAAGAACTATATCTGATTTCCCGAGCATGACCTCCATGGCACCTATCCCCGCAGCATTAAGCGATGATGAGCATGCCCTGTCCATAGACATTGCAGGCACCGTGTATGGCAGGTTTGATAAAAGCACAGGATGCCTGCCTCCGTATGTCCAGTTCTCACCTGCCTGAAATGCACATCCGGTTATGACATCGCCTATCTCCTCTGGATTTATTTTGGTCTCCTCAAGGGATAAATTAATTAATTCCGATAGAAGCTTATCCATTCTCAAATCATTGTATGCATCCTTTTCAGGGTCATTTGGCCTGGCCCTTGAAAACGGAACACGCTTAAAATAAACTATATATGCATCCTCCATTATTTCACCCTCTCCCTAAGTATCTTCTTATCTATTTTTCCTGTTCCTGTCTTTTCAAAATTTTCAACAAAATAATATCTATCAGGCATCCAGAATTTTGCAATTCTGCCTGTATCCACATATTCATTAAGCTTTTTCCTTATTGTTTCTTCATCTGCTGACCCTTTTATAAATGCAGCAGGGCGCTCCCCCCACTTCTGGTCTCTGTATGCCACAACGGCAACCTCATCAACCCCTGGAACCGTGCTTATTAAATCTTCCAATATCACGGATGGTATAAATTCTCCCCCGGATTTTATCGCATCAGATTCCCTGTCAACAATTTTTATGTATCCATATTTATCCATAACCGCGAGGTCTCCTGTATGAAGCCAGCCATCCTGCCATAGCTTTTTAGTTTTTTCATCATCCTTAAAATAGCCTGATGTTAACCACGGGGCCTTCAAAATTATCTCACCGATTTCATTTTCGTTTTTTTCAACGTCATGGTTTCCAGAAACAACCCTCAGTCTCACCATTGGTATTGGTATGCCTGTTTTTCTCCTAACTGCCTTTTTTGTTTCTTCATCAGAATTTTCTATAATGGAATTATATGTTGCAAGCGTGATTATTGGGCCTGTTTCGGACATGCCATAACCTGATATTATGGTCATGCCTGATTTTTCAGCGAGATCCGCCAGACCTGAGGTTATTGCCGCACCCCCAATTATGGTTTTTAAATGAAGTTTTCCCATTATTGACGGTCCGTTTTTTTCTGATAACAGCAAATAAAGTATGGATGGCACCATTGCAGATACATTTACATTGTATTTCTCCATGGCATTAAGTATATTTGGCCAGTCGTATTTCCCTGGGACTATATATCTCATGCCTTTCAATATTGCAAAATATGGTATTCCCCAAGCATGGACATGGAACATTGGAACAAGTGGAAGTATTGTATCAGTGCGCCTGAAATTTATGGGATCATCTGATAATGCAGCCAGTGAAGATATGCTGTGTAATATTAACTGTTTATGTGTATAATAAACACCCTTTGGAAGTCCGGTTGTTCCAGATGTATAAAATAGAGTTGCAATGGAATTTTCATCGGGCTCATCGATTTTTTCATCATTTTCCTTTAACAGGTCATCCATAAAAACATAATTATCCATGTTATATTTTTCATGGCCATTTTCAGAGTAAATAATAAAAAGGCTTACAAAGCTAAATAGATCCTTATACTGCATTATTAATGGCATGAATGCGGAGTTAACTATAATATATTTATCCTCGGAGTTTTGTATTGTATAGAATAATATCTCTGGCGGGTACCTTATATTAACCATATGCAGGGTGGCACCAATCATTGGCACGGCATAATATGCATACATATAATTTATGGTATCAAAATCAATAATGCCAATTCTATCACCATTTTTTACACCCAGCCGCAACAAATTACCTGCCAGCCTTTTCACATTATTATAAAATTCCTCATAGGTTAATTCCCTATCCCTGTAAATAATTTCCTGATTTTTATTGGACATAACTGAAGCTTCTAAAAGACCATTAATGGTCAGCCTGTAGTTATTCATATTCCATTTATGGTCTTAATATTAATAAAATTTCTTTTCTAAACATTAACACTTGATGTTAATTAATTAATATAGATTTTTATTTTCTTTCTATTTAAATGAAATAACAAAATGCCCGATAGGAAGTAATATATTTTTTAACGTTATAATACATCATGGATTCAAAAATAGCAGTAATAGGAGCAGGAACAATGGGACACGGTATAGCCGAGGTTTTTGCGCTTGGCGGTTATTGTGTCAACCTTGAGGATTTTTATCCCGAGGTTATTGAAAGGGCCAAAAGGGAAATAAATGAAAGCCTATCCAAACTTCTTTCCTCTGGAAAAATTACAAGGGAGTTGTATGACAAAACACTGAAAAACATTAATTATTATAACAATATAAAGGATGCTGTTGATGGAGCATACATATCAATAGAGGCGGTTCCCGAAAAATTTGAAATTAAAAAAAATGTGCTTTCGGAAATTTCAAATTACACTGATGGAATAATAGCATCGAATACATCAAATATAAGGATTACCGAACTGGCCGAATTTGTTAAAAAACCCGAGCGGCTTCTTGGCATGCATTTTTTTAATCCTCCAGTATTAATGAAGCTTGTTGAGGTTATAAAGGGTGATAAAACAGATGAAAAGTATATTGATGAGATAATGGCTGTTGCAAAGGCCATAGGGAAAGTACCAATAAAGGTTATGAGGGATGAGGCAGGTTTTATTGTCAACAGGGTTTCAGCACCCGAACTCCTAGTATTCTGCATGGCGCTTTCTGATTCGGACCCTGCAGGCATAGATGCATTCTTTAAATCTCAGGGCCTTCCAATGGGGCCATACCAGCTTTTTGATTATGTTGGCCTGGATACCGTATACGATTCCTTAAAATATTATGCACAGGAATTATCTCCGGATTATGGAAAATGCAAAAACCTGGATTCATACGTTAATGCAGGAAAGCTTGGAATGAAAACAGGGTCTGGTATTTACAGGTGGGAAAATGGTAAGGCAGTAATACCGGAGGCGGCACCCTCAGAAAAGATAAGCCTTATGGATGTATTTTCACTTGAAATAAACGAGGCAACAAAATTAATAGAGAGTGGCATTGCCACACCAAATGATATTGAAACAGGAGTTAAACTGGGTCTGAACAGGCCATTTGGTCCGGTAACAGTGGCCCAGGGTTTATCCTCCTCTGATGTTTTAAAGACCCTAAATTCACTCTATGAAAAATATAAAATTGATGTGTTTAAACCATCCAGTACAATAATTAATGGAAAACTAAAGGAGGCATTTTCACCACATAAGGCAGAAAAGGCCAGAGACGAAAATACTGCCCAGAAATACATAATTTTTGAAAAGCATGAAAATACAGGAATTATAAAATTAAATAACACAAAAAATAATCTTATAGGTTCCGGGCTTATTGATGAATTAAATGCTGTGCTTGATAGGATATCAGCTGACAATGATATACATGCCGTGCTTATAACAGGCAATGGTACCAATTTCTCTGCGGGTGCGGATCTGTCACAGTTTATAAACAGCCCCTATGCATTTATGGAAATGTCAAAAAAGGGGGAAAATACCTTTGATAGAATAACAAAAATGAACAAAATATTTGTGGCTTACCTGAAGGGATATGTCCTGGGGGGTGGCCTTGAGCTCGCGCTTGCATGTGATATAAGGGTTTCTTCAGGCGATGCTGTTCTTGGGTTCCCTGAAACATCCCTTGGCCTAATCCCGGGATACGGTGGCAGCCAGAGGCTTCCGGCATTAATCGGAATTTCCCGGGCCATGGATATAATACTATCAGCCGAAAGAATAAATGCACAGAAAGCCTACGAATATGGCATAATAACAAGAATATTCAATGATGATGGGGAGGCACAGGCATTAAAATTGACGGAGGAACTTTCACAGAGGATATCACCTGCATCGGTTTACACTGCCAAAAGATTAATATATGGAACATCCAGAATTAACCTGGATTTCGAATCAATTTCCATGGGAATGCTCTACGGTGGCAATGACCTTAAGGAGGGAATCAGGGCATTCATGGAAAAAAGGTCGCCAAAATTTGGTGGTAATTAATTTTTAAATACATTATTTTTTAAATAAATTAATGAATCCCTTACTATTTCTGCACATTTATCTATTTCCCTGTAATTAATAACCTCGTCAGGTGTGTGGGACAGCTTTGTATCACCAGGCCCATAGGTTACCACAGGTATCCCCCAGTCATGGCCCAGTGTGTTCATGTCACCAGAACCACTTTTGAATATTAATCTTGGAACCATGCCGTTCTTTTTAATTGATGCCTTGAATGCAGATACCAGATTGCTCTTAAGGTCAGATATATATGGATATGTTCTGTTCTGTGTTTTAAATATATATTCTCGGGAATCCCCGGCAAGTGATTTAATTTCACTTACAATATCATTCTCTGTAACCGATTTTGGATATCTTATATCTATGAACATTGATGCATTTTCAGGCGTCATATTGTCATACTCCCCGCCGTTAAATTTTGTTATTCCCGCGCTTATATCATTAAAATCCTTATTACTCCCCCATTTATCCCTGATCTTTATCCAGAGGTTTATAAGAGAATCTATGGAATTCTCCTCCATCCATGATGAGCTTGCATGATGGGAGCTGCTGTGTTTTTTAATCTCCATGAGTATTCTTCCCTTGTATCCTGCAGTGATATTTTCAGGGCCTCCCGGTTCACCAAAAATGGCGTAGTCGGTTTTATCGTAACCTGATTCTATGTAATTAATACCCTTGCTATCACTTTCCTCCCCTGAGGCTGCTGCAAGTATGATTCTGCCATCGAATCCTGAATCTAATGCATGTTTTGCCCCAAGCATTAGGGCAAGAAGGGATGATTTTGCGTCCACAGCACCGCGGCCGTAAATTAAATCACCGTCAATTTTTACATCAATAAATCCAGGAACAGTATCTTCGTGGCCGCAAATTAGTATTGATGGTTTATTTCTTCCTGTTACCGAAACAACATTGTATTTTTCATCTATAACCGGATTCGGAAATCCCAAATCCTCCATGTAATCTCTAAGGAGTTTTGCTATTTCATACTCCTCCCCGCTTGGTGAGTATATTTCAAGCATTTTTATTAACATGTCCCTTGTATTCATTTCCTTGCCTCGAGTATAAGATAGTCAGCTATATAGGCAGGTATGTCAACGCCAGTTACCGGTACAGTATTTTTAAATTCAGTGTTTCCATTAATTTCGTTGACAAAATAACCATCCCGAGATTCAAGTATGTCTATGCCATAAATCCCAGGGCCTATGGCCTCAGCAGATTTTAGTGCAATATCCTCTATTTCAGGTGTAATTTTTAGTGCCTCTGCACGGCCCCCAAGGGCTGTATTTGTTCTCCAGTCAGTACCAGATTTGTATCTGTAAATTCCTGCAACAACCTGATTATTTATTACAAATACCCTGAGATCACGGCCAAATTCATTAATATATTCCTGTGTATAATTTATCTGGTACAATGGATACATATAATCCTTATATTCCATGACATCCATTGCAGCATAGTAATCATTAAGAAGTGATATCATTCTGCCCCAGCTCCCTGTTACAGGCTTCGTAACTGCAGTACCATGAAAATCCTCATTAAACGATTTTAGAAAAACATCCTTTGAAAACGATACAAAACTTTTTGGAATTTTCACACCATGGTGGGATAAAACAAGCGATGTAAACATTTTATTTCCGGTGATCACAGTTGAATTAAAATCATTTAAAATCCTGTGCCCTGTGAATTCAATATAGGCTGTTGAATGCAGATTCCGGTAGTAGCCAGTGGATCTTTGAAGTGATATATCACCCCATTCTTCATTATTTTCAACAAGGTTAAGATTTAGGTTTTTAACATCCTTAAGCATTACCTCGACATTTTTATCCTGCAGGGCCTTCATTATTGATTTTTCTTCCCACCTCATTATGTCATAAACAAGAGAGACTTTCATTTTATGACCTCTTTGTAGTATTCATTTATGGATTCGCCTATTATTGATGATGCCTTTGATAGATCATCATATGATATTACATATGGTGAGAGCATCCTTATAATGTTAATACCGGAATAAAGTGCAAGAACGCCTTTATTAATCAGATCCATGAGTACTGGCAAAAATTTTACGCGAAGCTCTATGGCATTCATAAGCCCAAGCCCCCTTACCTCCTTAACGATTTTAACATCGTTTAATGATTCATTTAATTTTGATCTGAAATACTCACCCTTTTTGGCAACGTCGTTTATGAGGTCTAGCGTGAGCTGTTCCAGTACAGCGGTTCCGGCTGCACATGCTATTGGGTTTCCACCTGTTGTTGATGACTGCTCACCCTTTTCAAGGTTATCCATGAATTCATGCCTGCCTGCTGTTACCGACATTGGTATGCCACCACCTATGCCCTTGCCTATTGTAATTATGTCTGGCGTTATGTCAAAATGCTGGTGTGCCCACATTTTCCCTGTTCTGCCAAGACCTGATTGAATTTCATCCGCAACAAATATTATGTTGTTTTTTTCTGTAATTTCCCTTAATTCTCTTACATAATCATAATCAGGTATGTTTATTCCACCTTCTCCCTGAACCGGCTCAAAGAAAACCGCAGCTATATCATCATCCTTTTCAAGCAGCTTTAAATCATCGGTATTATTGTATCTAATGAACTGCACATCTTTTATTAATATGTCATCAAAGTATTTTCTGTACTTATTTGAATATGTAATTGAAAGTGCACCAAGCGTTTTTCCATGATATGAATTTGTCATGGCCACAAGCTTGTGCTTTTTTGATGACTTTTTTACGACCTTTATTGCAGCCTCTATTGCCTCAGCACCGGTGTTGCCAAGATAAAATTTATCAATGCCTGCCGGAACAGAATCGGCAAGTTTTTTAACAAAATTATTTCTGGCCTCTGTATACTCTGATGCATGGGCTATTGGAAGTATATCCATCTGATCGCAAACAGCCTTTTTTATTTTATCATTTGAATAACCAAATATTGCAACACCATAGCCTCCCATCATATCTATGTATTCCTTGCCGTTTTCATCGTACAGCCTTGCCTCCTCGCCATTTTTAATATGAACCGGCAATCTCTGATACGTATTTGCAATATACTCATCCTCATAATTTTCCATACCATCACCTGTTAATTTATATCTTCATTGCATGGGTTTTCCTTGAAATTACAGTTCCATGCATAATATCTTTAAATGGATTTGAGATAATAACATTCTGAACCCCCAAATCTATGGCCTCTGTTGCAGCCATTAATTTTTTATCCATGCCATGTCCAACACTTGTTATTATGCTTTTTATATACTCGCTGTCAGCGTCCTCAACCACTGTACCATCCCAGTAAAGTCCGTCAACATTTGTGGCCATTATAAGGGTGCTGGCACCTGTATATCCTGCAATATATGCTGCTGCCCTGTCAGCATCTATATTAAGATAGCTTTCGGGGGAATATGCCACAGGTGATATTACAGGAATATATCCAGATAAAACTATATTTTTAATAATATCTGAATTTACAGATGTGATTTTACCTGTGTAACCCCCATCAATTACCATCTTTCTGTTCTTTTCATTAAGTATTATTAATTTATCCTTTCTTTTTGCATTAATAATTGAAACACCGTTAATACCCAGTGCATTGATACCTGAGTTTCTTAATGAATGTACTATTTTTTCATTTATGAGGGACATGACCATTGTGAAAATTTCAAGCGTTTTTTTATCTGTGTACCTGCTTTTTATACCCTCTGGGGACGTAACAAATTTTTGTTCATATCCGAACTCATCACTGTATTTGTTTAGGTAATTGCCACCCCCATGGACTATTATAATATCATCATTTATATTATTTAAAATATTGGGCAGCGCATTTTCATTTATAATCTTCTCAAGTATGCTTCCACCAATTTTTATCACAATCATATTCTACACCGGGAAAAGTGATGGCGCGGTTAAACCCTCTGATTCATTAAATCCATACATTATATTCATGGACTGTATGGCATTTCCTGATGCGCCCTTTATCATATTGTCTATTGCACCGAAGGATACTATCCTGTTAATGTACCTATCAATTGCAAAACCAAGATCGACAAAATTTGAACCAACAACAATCTTTGGATCAGGATATTTGAAATTGCTCTTTTTATCCATTATTAACCTTACAAATTTCTCGCCAGAATAAAATTCCCTTAACAGCCCCCAGCCATGGATTTCATCTGTTTTTGCAAAGATGCTTGATGTTGTCAGTATACCCCTGACCATGTTTACTGAGTGTGCCGATAATGCGATTTTAACATCCCTGCCTGTTGCATATTTTATTTCCTGCTCAATTTCTGGTGTGTGTCTGTGGCCTGCCGGTTTATATGCCCTCACAGAGTTATACCTTTCTGAAAAAACCTTTGACTCATCAAGTTCAGCACCTGACCCAGATGAACCAACCTTTGCATCTACAGTTATAACATTATTATCAAGGTCAAGGGAGGCAAATGGTGCAATGCTGTATATTGATGAGGATGCTATGCATCCGGGCACTGCTATATACCTGGCATTTTTGAGTTCCTCCCTGTGCAGTTCTGGCATTCCATAAACAAATTTTTTGATAAGGTCAGGATATGGATGTTCAAAGCCATACCATACAGGGTATTTATCCGGGTCTCTCAGCCTGAAATCTGCGCTCATATCCACTATTCTAACCCCACTTTCCATGAGCTGTGGTACATAATTTATTGATGTGCCATGTGGCACTGCAAGAAAAACAACATCAAGGTCATCTAAAAGGTCAAAAATGCTTCTTCCCGTAAATTTTAGGTCTGTGAGACCGTAAAGGTCTGGATGTATTCTGGCAACCTTTTCATCCTTATGCTTATTTGATGTTGCAACAGTTACCTCAACGTCACCATGATTGGCAAGCAGCCTTAAAAGCTCACCACCAACGTATCCGGATGCCCCAACAATACCAGCTTTTATCAATTTATTCTCCCCAGTCCTCTCCCACATTTTCTGCAGGTTTTATCTCAACTGAATTACCTGATATCGATGTTATTTCATAGTTCATGCCGCATGAAGGGCATTCCAGCAGTTCTCCTGCCATTGAGTCGTCTGGCACCTGTATTTTTTCTCCACATATCTTGCATTTCGTTTCCATTTTTTCACCTTTTTGGTATTTGTTTATTAATTATGTTTTATTAATAAACATTTGTATATCCATATATCATTTTTAACATTATAAGTCCATTTTAACCTATAATGCCAACATAACATAATTAATTCATAGTATTTAAAATATACGAATTATGTATAAAATTTACTAATTTCGTATTAAGATCAAAAAATGACCAGTATTTTAAAAACCCAAAAAACAGGATTATGGTTTACCATAAAGTATCCGCCTAAGCTTATTTTTATAATCTTTTAATGCGCTTTCCTTCTTATAAATGGATAAATTTAATTCTATTTCAAATTTATTATTTCTTTTGCTGCGCACTTGTATCACTTTTCAGGGTTATCCTGCATTTCCTTTAAAAGTTTATTCAGCTCCTCATCCTCCTTTGATGATTCCGAACCTGACATTTCTGTATTGCTCATTGAATCTGATTTCTGGGACATTTCCCTGCTTAGAGATTCCAGAATCTTTTCTGGATTTGCTGTCGAAATATTTGCTGTTTGCTCCACAGCATCCTTAATCTGGTCAAACTGATCCACGAGTGTTGACTGTATCCTTTCCTGTGCATTTGTAAGCTCATTAAGACTTTTTGACATATCCGCTATCTGCTGTGGGGTCAGCTCGCTGCTCTTTAATGCCTCTGAACTCTGAATAATAGAACTGCTTGTTTGCTTAAGTGTGAGTGAATACATTAAATTAAGGTCGACACTTTCAAGAAGCAGTGAATAATCCTTAAGGCCATTTATTGAGGTCTGGATTGCGTTCATAAAAGATGCAAATAATTTTGCCTTCATCATATTATTCTGCCTTAATGCAAGTTTGGCATCCTCCCTGCTTTTTTCCAAAATCTTCTCATACTGCCTTATTTGCCTGTTTACAGTGGCCTTGAACATGCTAATTTTTGAACGTTTTTCAAGAATTTTTTCCTCATCTGATTTGCCAATTTTAAAAACCATAATATATAAATATATACTTTTTAATAAACTTTTTGTATTACTGTGCCATATATTCCCGATATTTTTCCAGCATTCTTTCATCTATTGACGGTTTTATTTGGTATATTACAGAAATAATATCATCAGTTGTAACCGGTATTTTATTGCCCGTTTTTATAACCTCCATAAACACATTCTGAACAGCCTTTTTGCATATGAATTCTATATCAGCCCCGGAATACCTTTCCGTAAGCTTTGCCAGCTCCTCATAATCTATATTTCCAAGAGGCTTGATTTTTGATAGCTTTAGCTGGAACAGCTTTACCCTGGCATCAAAGTCTGGGGGTGGAACATATATTTTAACGTCAAATCTACCGGGCCTTAAAATTGCCTCATCGATTGCCCATGGGTTATTGGTTGCTGCTATTATAAAGATATTCTTGTCCTTTTCTGACGTTAAACCACCAACCTCTGTTAAAAGCTGTGAAACCCCCCTTTTTGCAGCATCGGACTCTGTTCCACTTCTTTTGGGCACCAGCGTATCTATTTCATCAAAAAATATGATTGATGGTGATAGCAGATATGCAGCCCTGAAAAGCTGTGAAATATTTTTTTCAAACTGCCCAAACCACTGGCTGTAAAGTGACGAGGGATTTACATTAATAAAGTTTGCCTTAACCTCATTTGCTATGGCCTTAACAATAAAAGTTTTTCCGGTACCGGGGGGACCAAAAAGCAGCATACCGCCTCCAAATTCGATATTATACTCCTGTGATAGCTCCTTATATCTCATTGGATATATTATCTTTGATAAAATTTCATTCTTTACATCATTAAGACCTGCAACATCATCGAAGGTAATTTTTGGTATTTCTGGAGGTTCAATATTTAAAGATTCAAGGATTTTTTTACCCTTTTCGAGCCTGTCCTCACCAGCATCTGAGTTTTCGAGTCTTTTATATGTTTTAAGTATCTGCTCAGCCTGTTCTGCCCTTTTTTTCCTTTCAGCGCCTTTTGATTCCCTGGCAAGCTCCACCATATGAATATAAGCTTCCTTATAATTTTTTATGGCCTCTTCAAGTTTCCCCTCTGCCTCCATTTTTATTGCCGTTTCAAGGGTTCTGTTTATCTTATAAAGATCCTCCATTTCCTCTATCCTCCTTATCAATTACAGTGCCCTTGTTGAAAAGATTATATTTTCTAAACTTACACGCAACATTATAAAATTCAAATTTTAATTCATATTCCTCTGGGAAAATGGCAAAATCAACAAGCTTGTTCCATGTTTTTAACGGGAAGAACAGATAATCCTTCTCCCCCTCCCCAACATAATAAAGCATCCCAACCTTTAATCCTGTAATTGAGCTCAGATCAGGCATTGCAACCTCTGTGGGATTATCTGTTGCAGGATTGATTTCAACAAGCTTACCATTTACAACACACCCGGATTTTATTGAATACATTTGAAGTATCTTTTTTGAAACATACACAAAATTTTCTGAGGCATGTTCAATTGATGTATTAAGGTTCAGGTGGTGCAGTATTCCCATTACTATAAGCGTCATTTCAAAAGAAATATATATAATCGTTATATAAATTTATTTGAAAAACATCATTGCCATTTTATACGCATTAATATATAAAAAAATACATTTAAAATTCAATAACTTTAAATATAAATTTTTCTTCTCTATTTTATGGTTATTTCAGGATATATATTACTTATCCTTGCCTTTATCGACGGTCTATTTTTTGGGCTGGCAATAAAAAAAGGCATAGCATCGGCCATATTGATAATCATTGCATTCATAATAGCATGGTATGCCGGATTTGCCTTTGTTCCAAAATTGTCGCCCTCACAGATAGGGTCTTCAATTAGCTCGTTTGTGAGTTCCCATATAGCAATGGTTCCAAAACTTTTGGGCCTCACACACTCTGTTTCATTTTCCATTGTACTTGTTCTGTTCATAATAGGTCTTGGCATAGGTATATGGAAGGGATAAAAATAACAAAGTTTAAGTTAAAATAAAACTTTCTTATTTGATGGAAGTTTCAAATTTAAGAACATTAAGCATAACGGCAGAACCATCCAAAAAAATATCCTTTTGTTCTGTGGTTTATGACATTGATAACTCCATTATTTTTAACCTTAAAAAAATTATAGAAATTGCTGAGGAGATTGGGTTTAATTACGAAATAATAATAATTACAGAAAAGGATATAGATATAGAAAATCCAAATTTAAGGATAATTAAATCTAAATTCAACAGCTATGGAATGGCAAAAAGTATTGCAGTTGCCCAGAGCAGTGGTGAATATATAATAATACTAAATCCTGAACTTGAATACAGCATAGGTGTTTCAGATATAATATATAAATTCATAAATCAGAATGAAAAAAAGGCCCTGATTTCAAATTTCACTATAATAAATAGGGATGTGATTATTAACAATGGCGGGTGGCGTGATTTAATGGAATATGAGGATATCGACCTGCTCGTAAGGACGGTTGCCAGTACAGGTTTTATAGCCTATCCATCAAAAACATTTGATATTTTTTTAAAAAGAAACTATAAAAGGAATAAACAAAAATATGGTATTATGTCCAGATTAAAAGAGAATAGGGACACCATAATTGCATGCAATTTAAAATTATCAGACGCATTCCTTTTTCTTGATGGCAGTAAATTGAATATATTAATGTCTAAATTTATGGAAAAATTTTCCGGGATCAAACCATTTGTATTTAAAAAGGATAAAAGCAATTATATTATTGTTATGGAGACTCTAATAGAATCATTAATATTAGAGGATTATAAAAAATATAAACTCCCTGAATCATCAGAAAGAATGCAGATTTCAAGTAAGGATTATAATTACCTTAAAAGTAAAAGCTATCTGTGGAATAAGGTTACACAAAGTATAGAAAAAATAACGGAAATAATAAATTAATTTCAATCTTTTTCATCATCTTTTTTTAATTTGTATCCACATTTTGGGCAGTATTTCATATCATCTGTTATATCTGCACCGCAATTAGGGCATTTTAGATTTGTTGCTGGAAGATTTTCATTGCTTTCTGCATCTATATAATCACCTGGGTTTATTTTCCCCTGATTTTTTTTATCCCCACCAAATACTGCCATGCCTATATTTGCCTTAGGTGCCCTGGCCTTGGCCATCTCCAATTCGTATCTCTTTTGATCCTCCTGCATTCTCGCTGTATTGTTTGCATATTCCTTTTTTGAAATAGATGCAAGCCTTGTTATATTATTTACCCAGTTTTTAGGATCCTTTATTATAAAATCAACCCTTACAAGATTTTTATCACCATTATAATATTCTATACTTAAAATCTTCTTTGTAAAAAGACTAAACTTTGGTATGGCGAATGTTGCATTTTCCACATTATACAAAAAAAGGTTAATATCTGTAACTGCAGGTGATGCCCTTAAAAATTGTCTTTTACCCTTTTTTTCAAATATTATCCTCTTATCAGTTAAAAATAAATTGCCGTCTATATAAACATTATTTTCAATCTTTTTTGCCCTCGCGCTTAGAAATTCATGTTCGTCATTTTCATATATTGGCATTGATTTACATATTTTATAGAATATTATAAAGTTTCCCATGAAAAAAATAAAAAAACAAAAAATAATAACAGGTAATATATCCATGTTTAAATGATCTTAAAATTTAAAGATTCCGCACTAACAGACGATGAAGACTTTGATTATATACTTTCATCAGATATAAACATAGATGGGGATACGGCAATCAAATTTTTTAAGGAGGCACAAAATGACAATTTTGATCTTTTAATAATTAAATGCAGACCGGATGGCCTAAAAAATTTTTCAAATTTTATTCTAAGATTATCATTATCAATTAAAAGCAGGTACCTAATTGGATGCATAAATGTTTACTCAAAATCTGCATATAAATTTATAAAAGATTCCGGCAATTCAATAATTAACGATAGGGTTAATGCACTCAATATAAATATAGATATATTAAAAAATAATTTTAAGGTTGGTTATTCAAGTGTTGATATTGGAAATAAGGCCAGAATAGGCTTAAAAGATTATGTTTATCTAATTTTAAAGCGTGGTACAATATTAAGATATTCCATAATAGGTTTATCAGGTATTGCTGTTAATGAGGGTTTTTTATTCCTCTTGCATCCATATCTTGGAAATATATTAAGTATAATTCCTGCCATTGAAATATCAATTATCTACAATTTTTTTATGAATAATAGATTTACTTTCAATGGGCACGGAATGTTTCTTAAAAGGCTTTTTAAGTACAATATTTTTAATCTTATCGGCTACGGCGTAAATTTATTAATTTATTATTTTGCAATTTTTGAAAATGTAAGTATTTATATAGCCGATTTGCTTGGAATTATAGTGGCATTTATAATAACATACAGTACAGCCTCTTTTCTTGTGTGGTAATTATGGATGACAGAATTAAAAGAATAACACTTAATTACGGGTCTGCCCTTTCAATAATTGCCACATCCATAATTTTTGGGGTCTTTGGTTATCTTGATATTTATGCCATAATTGCAGAATTCCTTATTATGATTTTATCATTTATTTTCTTATTTTTTTCAAATATTAATGCCAGATCAAATATAATTGATAGGTTAATTTATGTATATATATTCATGGGAATGCTAATACTTATCCTGCTTGCTGTGGCATTCATAAAGGCGCCATATTCCCACATCCTGTTTATAATAATCCTTGCAGTTTTTGCCTTTATTGCATATAAATATTATAAAGGAAAAATTAGTCTTGACTTTCTTGAAAATAGGAATTTAAATTTTAAGGCAATATATATAATTTTATCATTGATTGTATTGATAATTATTTTTTCACTCCATTTTTATTTGCATTTTATACAGCAGGATGAGTATTATATAGATGTTTATTCGGCAATACAGTTTATGTCTGGCAGGGACCCTTATATACCTTATGTAACAGCCTCTGTTTTCAGTCATTTTAACATGATAAATTATCAGCTTTTTTCAACACCAACAATGAATGGGAGTTTTGTTACCTTAATGGGATACCCGGCACTTTCGTTTTTGGTATATGTTCCATACGTTTTAATAGGGAAATATAACAATTTTATTATATCTATATTAATTATTATACCCTTTTTTTTAATATATAAAACATATGGCAATAAAAAAATTGCACTGTACGCCCTTTTTGGGTTATTAATAAATATTTTTGTACTTTATTATGGAATAGTGGGTTTAATTGGACTGTTATGGGCCGTACTATTAATGACATCATATTTTTTCAGGAAGAATTACCGATTGTCTGGAATATTCTATGGTCTATCCCTTTCAGCGAAACAGTTTCCTGCCCTAGTTTTTCCATACATTATTTATATGATTTATAAAACCCACGGACCTAAAAAAACATTTTACTGGCTAATATATGGCGCAGGAATCTTTTTCTTAATAAATGGTTATTTTATCATTAAATCACCATACATTTATTTTAAAGATATCCTATCAAGTGAAACACTTAAAATTTATGGCATTGGTGAGGGCATCTCACAGATATCATTCTTAAATTATGCTTATGTACCTTCTAATGTATTCACGGGAATAATGGTTATAATTTTTTTGGTTACCATAATAGTTTACATAAAATATTATGATATATTAAAATATGAATTATTTGCATTTCCTGCCCTATTTTTCCTTTTTAATTATCGTGTTCTTCCAGGATATTTTATATTCTGGACCATGATATCGCTTATAACTATTGCCAATATTAATAAAAACGACTTAAAAAAAGAGATAAATACAAAAAAAATCAAAAAATTTGTTTATTATATTATTATTTTTTCCCTTGTAATTATAATTGTTCTGGGATTTATAA
The DNA here is from genome assembly GCF_001402945.1 of Acidiplasma aeolicum. Taxonomy (GTDB): domain Archaea; phylum Thermoplasmatota; class Thermoplasmata; order Thermoplasmatales; family Thermoplasmataceae; genus Acidiplasma; species Acidiplasma aeolicum. Next base: position 6,335 of record NZ_LKBG01000220.1, on the reverse strand, counting down.
ACATAAATCATGAGGACCCTGTAACGTTTGAAAGCATATCGCCAACATATAACCATGGGAAATTAACAGGATTTAATATTACAGTAAAATATTCTGGAGACAAAAGGCTATATTTTAGAGGCATAGCAAATGAATCAATTAGCAATGGCATTTTATTTAATTCTCAAGAAATATATTCCAATGGTGATTATAAAATATATAAAATAACATTAATAAAAAATGAAATAATTTATAATAATTCTGCACTTGAATTAATTGCATACAATGGAACAGTTCTCGGTTCAAATGTATATAAAATACAAAATGGTGAAATTAGTGTTTACCATGGGATTTTATATAATCCTCCGCGAAATAGGATATCACTAAGTCAGACCCAGCTCTAAAGAAGGCTGTTAAAACCTCATCAACAATATTTTCACCCAGGTATCCTGATTTAACAGCATTTTTTATCATTGTATACTCACCGCTAACACTGTATGTCGCCATTGGCATGTTGAACAGTCTCTTTGCCCTGCTGATTATATCAAGATATGCCAGTGCTGGTTTTACCATGACTATGTCTGCACCTTCCTTTATATCAAGTTCTATTTCACGTAAAGCCTCATCACCATTATGATAATCCATCTGATATGATTTTCTGTCCCCAAACTGTGGGGCTGACTCCGCAGCGTCCCTGAACGGTCCGTAAAATCCAGATGCAAATTTTGAGCTGTAAGCCATTATTAATTTATCTGTGTATCCATTTTTATCCAGAACCTCACGTATGGCCTTGACCTGGCCATCCATCATTCCACTTGGGGCTATGATATCTACACCAGCATCGGCATAGCTTAAAGCCTCCTTCTGATAAATTTCAAGTGTTTTATCATTATTAACATAGCCATTTTCTATTATTCCACAGTGACCAGTTGATGTATACTCGCAAAGGCATAAATCAGCTATAACATTAAGATCTGTATTTTGCTTTGCGGTTCTAATTGCCTTCTGAATTATGCCATTGGAATCATATGAGGATGAACCTGTTTCATCCTTGTGTGCCGGAATTCCAAAAAGAATTATACTTTTAACACCAATCTCCTCAAGGTATTTTATATAATTTTCATAGGCGCTTAAAGAATATCTGTATATATCCGGCATTGATGGTATTTCCTTTTTATCTTTTTCCGTCTCATCAACAAAAACAGGCATAATTAATTTTTCAGGCCTTATCTCTGATTCTTTAAATAATGATCTTATATTACTATCTTTTCTGTATCTTCTCATTCTTATTATAGGATACATAACTATGAAATCACTTATGAATTATTAACGTTTTTTGATTTATCCCATTGATTATGCAAATGGAGGGTAAAATAGTTATGAAGGATAGAAAATGGGAGGTATTAAAATAAACTTATTGCAAAGATTATTGTAATATTGAAGATATATAGGGTATCATACAGGTCGTCTAAATACCTCTTCAATAACCATAAAGAGTTCATGGAATTATTGAATATTACAGATATACCAGATTTTAGAACATTACCATATAAATTCAGCAATAATAGATATGATAAATCCCGTTAATTATGAGAACAATGATAATATAATAAGGCTTATAATAAATGCATTCTTAATATTGTATTTATCAAAAACGTAGCCACCAACAAAGCTAAATATTGTAATTCCAAGTGCATATGAAAAGTTGATATCCCAGCATAAAAATAATTTATATTTACAATTTTTAATATAAACCATGATCCAAAAAAGAAAAGGGCATCATCAAATAATCTGAATATTATTTAATAGATATGCATAATGAAAATATTTCATCCTTCAAAATTAGGGGTAAATTATGTTAAAGATTTTATTATAGGAAAAGTTTATAACTTTTTATATAATCCGATAAAAATGTATATTTCACTTGAAGATAGTTATGTAGTAAGGGTTCCACCAGAGTTGCTTAATGAAAATTATGATCAGGCTGTACTGGATGCTGCAAGGTCAGTTCTTGAGGGAAAAATAATTGATATAGAAAATAAAGATAATGTCAGTATTGGTAAAACCTATATTATTTCGCTGGAAAACATCAAAAGAATAGGAGACGGCTCCATAGTCCATGGTGATGGTGGCGTTTATCAAACAATACAGTATACAGCCCTTGCATATTATCCAAAAATGCAGGAAATAGTTGATGGTGTTGTTAAATCAATTCAAAAATTTGGAGCCTTTATTAAATTTGGTCCGTTCGAGGGGCTACTTCATATCAGCCAGATCATGGATGACTCAATAAATGTAGACCTTGATAACCAAATATTATCAGGAAAGGATACAAAGTTTTTATTAAAGGCAGGTGACAAAATAAGGGTAAAAATTGTTTCCTTAAATTTAAGTTCATCATCCCTATCAGACAGCAAAATAGGGTTAACAGCCAAACAACCCGGGCTGGGTAAGGAGGACTGGATAAAAAATGATAACATCAAAAATTAGGTGATAAAATGAAAAAGGTATATAAGGCATGCAGAATATGTAAGAGATTAACACTTGACGATGTTTGCCCCGTCCACGGTGATGAGAAAACAAGGGAGGACTGGTTTGGTTTTCTTATAATCAACGATACCAATTCGATAATAGCCAAAAAGGCCGATATTAAAGAACCGGGTATATATGCGATTAAAGTTAGATCATGATATTGTCCTTACACCGGAAATTATAGATCATATCAAGAATTTTAAACACAATATTGCAAGCCCTGATGATATCATAAAACTCTCAAAAGAATATAAAATAATAGCAGTCGGGGACGTTACAACAGAAAATTTAAAAAACCATGGTGTAAACATTTTCCTGCAGGTTGTAGACCTCATAACAAAGCGTAATGAGGGTAAATTTCAGCACATTGAAGGTTCCATAGCGGTGAAAAATCCTGCAGGGACAATAAGCCTTGATCTGATTAACGCCATAAAAACTGCACTGACTGAAAATAAACCATCAAGAATAGAGGTGTCCGGTGAGGAGGACCTTGCCGTTATACCAATAATATTTTATGCAGATTTAAATACAGTAATAGTATACGGTATTCCTGATATTGGCATGGCGTATATAAAAGTAAATAAGGCAATAAGAGATGATGTAGAAAAATTATTGGGTGATGTAAATGTCTGAAAGTTCGGTTAAAAACTTTAATGTTGAAAGTGAGAAGGATAATAAGCTACTGCATAGGAAGGAGATAAGATATACAATGACCTTTAGCTCCGGAATAACCCCCAGCAGGGATTATATAAGGGATCTTCTGGCCAATTATTATAAGGTTAATAAGGAGCTCATCATAGTTGATAAAAATAAGCAGGAGACAGGTAAGGATGAATTAAAGGGTTATGCCAAGATATATGATAAAAAGGAGAATGCAATGCTTTATGAGCCAGACTATGAGCTTATAAGGAATAAATTAAAGGAGAAAGTGGTGAAATGATGGAAAAAAGAGAATTATATGCAGTTGAAAATAATAAGGTTGTTAGAAAAAGAAGATTCTGTCCAAGATGTGGCCCAGGAGTTTTTCTGGCAGAGCATAAGGATAGATACACATGTGGAAAATGTGGTTATACCGAATTCAAAAATAAAAAATAATTTTTAAAAAATTTTAAAGATTATAAATAAGGTTTGTTGTTTCCCCGCTTTCCTTTTCTATTGCTGTTATTCTCTTTCTTACAAGCTCCTGTGATTCCTTGTCATCTGTGCGCAGGCTTAATAACTGTATAAGGTATGTTAGCTCGTAATCAAGAATAAGGCTTAATGTCCTTAGATATTCTAACCTGCTTTCATCCAGTGATTTCCTCTTATTTGAGATAAAACAGTCCAGATGCACTGAACCCTCCTTTGTGAAGGTAAATTTCTCCCCTGTTTTAATGGTTTTATTGCACAAGTAGCAGTTATACTCCATAAAATCCTAATAATAATTCAGATGTTAAATTTATCGTTGCCATTTACACTAATTTTATAAAAAATATTTATCTAAAGATATAATAGGGTAGCAATGGAAAAAATACATGACATATTATCGGATAAATTCATAAATTCAGAGGCAGAAATCAGGGGATGGGTATATAGAATCAGAAGTTCTGGAAAGATTACATTTATTATACTTCGTGATTCTTCCGGGATTATCCAGTGTGTTGCCAGCTCAGATAATTTAAATGAGGATCAGATGAGGGAGCTTTCCTCAATGACCGTTGAAAGCAGCATGGAGGTTTCAGGAACAGTAAGAAAGGATGATAGGGCCATTACGGGATATGAGCTTGCAATTAAATCATACAAAATTTATGAGAGAAATGAAAATTTTCCAATAACAAAGGATCTTGGAGAGGAATTTTTACTTGATAACAGGCATCTGTGGATAAGAAGCAGGGAATTTACATCTGTTTTAAAAATAAGATCCACAGTATTTAAGGCATTTGCAGATTTTTTTTATAACAACAGTTATTATCAGGTTCAGGCTCCAATGTTTGTATCCACAGCCACTGAAGGCGGATCAACATTATTTACAGTTGATTATTTTGGTGAAAAGGTTAATTTAACACAGAGTTCACAATTTTACCTTGAAACATTGATATACAGCCTTGAGAAGGTGTTTACCATAGCCCCCAGCTTCAGGGCTGAAAAGTCAAGGACAAGGAGGCATCTTGCAGAATACTGGCATGCAGAGGGCGAGGCCGCATGGTACAGCAATGAGGACATGATGAAAGATGAGGAAAAATTAATAGAATATATTGTAAATGAGGTAATAAAAAACAATTCTGAGGACTTAAACATAATTGGCCGGGATATAAATGTTCTAAAAAAGATTAGGGCACCGTTTGAGAGAATAAAATACCGTGATTTAATAGAAATGGCAAACAAGAAATTTGGAATGGATCTTAAATATGGGGATGATCTTGGTGCCGATGAGGAATACAATATTATGATACATTTTGACAGACCAATATTTGTGACAAATTATCCGGAGGAATTAAAAACATTTTACCATAAACCGGATCCAGAAAATCCCGGAGAAATATTATGCCATGATATGCTGGCTCCAGAGGGTTATGGGGAGGTCATTGGTGGTGGGGAGAGAATTTATGACCTAAATGAGCTTCTTGATAGACTTAAGAAGAATAACCTGAATCCTGAGGATTATTACTGGTATGTTGATCTAAGAAAATATGGCAGCATACCGCACAGTGGCTTTGGTCTTGGCCTTGACAGACTCGTTACCTGGATATGCGGGCTTAAAAATATCAGGGATTCCATACCATATCCAAGGACAGTAAGAAGGGTAAAACCATGAATGATTTTTTATCCATGGTTAGGTACCATGAATCAGAAAAAATACCGGTTTGGTTCATGCGGCAGGCTGGAAGATACATGAAATCATATAATGAAATTAAAAAAAACCTTTCCATAAGGGACATATGCATGGATCCTGATATTACAGAAAGAATTACATATTCACCGGTTGATCTGCTTGGAGTTGATGCTGCAATTATCTTTGCTGACATAATACTCCCACTTGAGGCCATGAATTATGATATTGACTTTTCAAATACCGGGCCGGTTATATATAATGGCTACCAAAAAAACAGGGATTTGAAAAATATAATAGAATTTGATGAAAAAAATTTAAAATACAAAACTGCTGATGCAATAAAATTATTCAAGGAAAGGCACAAGGATGTCCCATTAATCGGTTTTTCAGGCGGTATAATAACCGTTCTCTCATATGTTCTCTCAGGGTCATCTGACAATAATTTAACATATACAAAAAGTGTAATATTACGGGATAAAAAATTCAGACTTTATAAAGAATTAATTAAGGATATGATTATAAAATATTTGAAAATGCAAATAAATGCTGGAGTTGATGCAGTACAGATTTTTGATTCCTGGCTTGGCTCACTTTCCCCATATATCTTTGAAAAACATTTAAAAAGTGACATTTTTGATATTATCAATGAGATAAAATCAAATATACCTGTTATATATTTTGCCACAGGAAATTCAGGTATGATTGGTGAATTTAATGATATAAATCCTGATTTCTTAAGCGTTGACTGGCGGATAAAAATCAATGATGCCAGAGTCATGCTTAAAAATACAATAGGAATACAGGGAAATCTGGATCCATATGTTGTTCAATATGATGAAAATGCAGCCATCGAGGAGACAAATTACATATTAAATAGCATGAAAAGCCATGACAATTATATATTTAATCTTGGCCATGGTGTATTACCAGATACCCAGGAAAGCACATTAAAAAGAATTGTTTCATTTGTGCATGATTTTTATATACAATGATGCAGTAATATTATCTGGCA